>DATDWB010000040.1:0-4836 GCA_035289845.1 Candidatus Nanoarchaeia archaeon
TTTCTTTACGGAAAAAATTACATTTTCCATTCTGACATACAGCTTTATTTTTACTTCTTGGTCTTGCCATAATTATTACCTCTTGATACCAAGAAGTATAAAAGAACTACTTTATTAACGTTTCTATTTTAGGACATTCCCTAAAATTGAAAAATAATAAACAAAAAACAATAAATCCCTAATAACCAAGCAGAACTTCCACGTCCCGGCCGAAGATCTTCTTCAAACTATCAAAGACCGGTTCTTTTACAAAGGCCTTCTTAGGAATCTTAATCACCGCTAATTCCTTCTCAAACTCAGTCCAGCTGCTCTTTTCGAGCACGCCTAAACTTCCATCCGGATTAATGGGAGCTTTTTCGATCAATTGATCCTTGGCATCAATATCGTGGATAACAAAAGCCACTTTATCCATCAGCACTACTTCCCCATACTTCTCACCGTGCTTGATCCTAATTTTGGTCCGCTCCATTTCCTGACCCCGCTTGCGCTGCATGTATTCAATCAAGAACTTAATCAGTCCACTGCTACCCTTGCTGGCTTTAACAATATCGTTCTTGCTTAATTTTTTATGGTCATACTTGCCTTTAGCTTCCACAATCTCATTCAAGTCCCGCAAATAACGAGCCGGCACTTTTCCGGTAGAGACTAATTCATCCTCAAATAACTTGATAATTTGTTCATCTTGAGCCCGTTCAATTCCTTCCAATTTAAGCACATCCCGGATAATAGTAACAATTTCATCGTACAGGTGCAGGATACTTTTTTCATCATGCCGGCTTTCTATCTCCTTAAACAATTCTCGGATCCGTTTAAGGAAATCCTCCGCGCTTTTGATAAATTTATCCAATTCCGTACCTGACAATTCATTCTTCTCGCCATGCTCAATTTTTTTCCTCAAATCTACATTAGCTCGTAAGATGTCCACATATTTCTGCTCCAGAATTTTCTCCTTTTTAACAAACACTTCCTCCATAACTTCGGGAGTTTCCCGAGGAGTAGGCGGAGGCAGACCATACAGCATTAAAGCGGCCTGAGACGGAGTAAGGATGGCATAATAAATATCTTCCATCCCCATATCTTTCAACCGCAGCTTGATCCGTTGAATACTCTGTTCTCCAGTGCTCATGAATAAATCAATAGCTTCCCGGCTGGGTTTGATCCGGCCCATCCTAAGCAGTTGTTTCCACGGCATGAATATTCCTCGGTCATAGAATGGCACCCCATCCCTTAGCAGGGTAAAGATTATGGGGTTAGCTTCCTTCAACGAATCCCAGAAATCAGTTAGGATATATACTTGAATATTCAATTTATTTTTAATGCCGGTGATTTCCCCGGCTTCAATACCCATGCCAATGATTATGGCCCGTAATTTATCCTTTAATTCCGCCCGGGTCATTTTTTTGACATCAGTATCATCAATGACAATCCAAACATCAATATCCGAGGTGGCAGTAGCCCGGCCTTGGGTTAAAGAACCGGCTAGCACATAGCTTAAGATATATTTCTCAAACTTCTTCAAAACCATCGTCTTGTGGATTTCAGAAATTTTAATAGCGGACAACATTCCCGAATCATAGACTGGAGCGCCTAAAGAGATCAGCTTATTCAAATCATATTTGGCATCATAACAATTTTGCCATAATTCCGTCAGCAATACACTTTGAGGATTAAGCTCTTTATCTACTTCTTCCCCAATAGTTTTAATAATGGTCGAGAATTTAGCATATAACTCCTCCTTGGACATTTTTTGCGAAGTGGTGTCATCTACTACTACTAAAACATTAATTTTTCTTTCCTCAGCTTTTTCTTTGGAATTTTCCTCTTTAGGTTTTTCAGCTGGCTTCTCTGGAGGCAGCAGAGTAATGCCTACGATATAATCCCCAAATTTTTCCAGAACTTTGTCCTTGAATTTATCTAAAGTTGACTTTAGAGCTTTAAGCTTCTCTTCCATCTCGGGTGGAAGTTTCATTTTTGCCAGATCGGGACTGGATGCAGTTTCAGTTTTTTGCGCTGGCTTGATGCTCTTAGCCGGCTTAGTAATTGGTTTTTTAGCCATTGAATAATCCTCCTAGGTAATTAGTGCGACATTTTAATTAGTCTCTAAACTAGATATTTTTAGTACTTATATTTATTTCTTTTGGTAGTGAGACCTTTTGGTCAGGTTGGAGTTTAATGCCCTAATCTGAACCTTTTTGATAGTGTAATAACTTTAAAGTGATAAACTGCCAAAGATTTAAAAATAAGCTTAAATTTTATTCCTAATGAAATAAGGGGTTCCAGCGACCCCTTATGAACCCTAGCAACCTTCCGCCGAGTTCCCTCGTCACGTCTTCTGGACGTGCCGTATCCTCACTCGGCGGCGAACGCTCGCAATTTTTGCTGGCGATCATCAATCACTTTAATGTTATGATGCTTTGCTTGGTTGATGATGTATTTTTCAGAAGCTAGCCGATCTTTATTACCTGTTGATTCATGATGCTCGTAGCCAGACCAAAAGCTTCCACGAGGGTATCGCTTGCGGAACCCAGGATGTTTTTCAAACATCCTACGTGAAGATAATGATTTCAATATAATCTCTGCTACTTACACAGAATATTTCTTAGGGATATCCACATCAAAGTGGACATGATTTCCACCAAAGCCTATCTCTCCAAATTCGAAACCTAATGCTTCGAATTCTTTGAACGCAGCAGTACACGTATCTATATGTGACTGCTTCAAAAAGCAGTAGTACCGACACTTAGTCGGAAACATTAATGTCATCCAATTATTTCTTGTATCATTTTGTCTAGTCATAAGAATCACCTTGTAAAGTTTTTTATAGCTAAAGCTAGTAAGAGATAAATTGCCGTAAGCAAATCATATCAGTTCGGCTGGTTGCCTTTGACCATCAACGCTATACTTGTAGTGTCCAGATGGTAATTGGGATTTTGGTTTGCTTACTGCTTTCTTAAAGCTTCAACCGATGAGAACGAGAATATTCCTGCTTTTGAAA
This sequence comes from Candidatus Nanoarchaeia archaeon, assembly GCA_035289845.1. Classification (GTDB taxonomy): domain Archaea; phylum Nanobdellota; class Nanobdellia; order Woesearchaeales; family GW2011-AR9; genus DATDWB01. The sequence continues at coordinate 2,996 of DATDWB010000040.1, forward strand.
AACTCTGCGGAGTTTTTAAGCGCATTCACCAGCAGGTCTTATGCTAGAAAAGACTACGCTCCAGACCTGCCGTACTCTGCGCGGAGAAATGAATATCAAAAGACCCTTCGAAGTACTGGATGAGAAGATTTATCGGCTGCATGAAAATATCTATCATAAAGCTTACACTTCTTTAGGTTGGAGTAAATTTGATTTGGCGCGGAAAGCACAAGGTGTGGGCTCGGCCGGTTTAGCGGGGCAGGGAGTTTATTGCACGATTGAGGGGATTATAGGATCAGCTGCCGCATTAATCATTATTGGCTCAGCTGTTACTATTTTCAGCATTTATAACCATAAAACTATTAAAAAGAATTATGACCGAGAAGAAAAATCAGAGATTGAACTTCTAGAACAGGGATATGTTCCAAAACCTAGTATAAACCCACTGCGTTCTTTTATGACCACACTATCAGGAGTTTTAGCAAGTTATGGAATATATATTCTAACTGCACCATCATACCCAATACCCGACGATTTTTCCGGATCAAGTCCAGAGATTAATACCCTTAAGGGGTTAGGTCTTATTGCAGCTAGTATAAGCATCCTGGGTCATATATCCGCCCTCTACTTCCGCGACCAAATCATGCAGCCTCCTAAAAAGAAACAAACTATTTGGAGGAAAGCCTTAGATTATGTCTCTAAACCTTTCCGCTCTAAGCCGGTATTAGAACCGCAAGAACAACCTGCTAAATCATTAGAAAATTTGGTGTCGGATTAATCAAAAACCATAAAAATGCCCCTGCAAACTCACTACCTCTGTTCAGACCTCCATGATGATGTTGAAGCTTTAGAAGTATTTGCTGATTTTGTACAAGCTCAAGGAGCTAATGGGATTCAAGTATTAGGTGATTTGGCCCTGAGGCCTTATTCTAAATCCGACTTAGATGAATACTACTTAACTAAAAATTTAGACCTATTTATTGAACGAAAAAGAAATCATGCTCAAATAACCCTAAGAGAGATGAAACGGATATTAAATTCCTCCGGCGTTCCTTACAATGTAATTCCGGGAAATTATGATAGTAATAAAGATCTGGAAGCAGTATTTGGAATGAACAATCTGCATCGACAATCATTATTTTTAGGGGAAGCCAAAACTACCGGTTACGGGGGAGCGGATGACTATCCTCCCCATATATCTATTCTGGCCGAAAAGGGAGAAATTGTGCCTTTTGATAATCAAGAATTATACGACTTACTAGTAGCTGAACAACCAGCTATCGGAATAATCCATACTCCGCCCCAGCGGTTGTGTGATGATAGGTATAATGGACATCATGTGGGAACTCCTGCTTCAGCCACTTACTTAGTCCGTTATTCGCCTAAACAGATTTGGAGCGGACATATTCATGAAGCCGGACCTAACGGCAGCAATCCTAACGGGGTAAAAGGGGTCGCGGCTTACCAAGGCCGAAAGGGCTGGACTGTAGTTTTAAATCCCGGAAATTTAGGAAGATGGGAAACCATTTATCCCGATCATTACAGACTTACAAAACCTATCCTTTTGGAACTTTTGTGAGAGTGGACATGGAATTAGATGGCACGCCTAGAAGATTAATTCAATACTCTTTAAAAGCAGATAACCATCAAGTTGGAGAAGTAAAAGTATTGGATGAATATAAGCTGTAGATTATAACCTTAGAACCAAAAAACAAAAAAAACCGGGAATGTCCTAAAATAGAAACGTTAATAAAGTAGTTCTTTTATACTTCTTGGTATCAAGAGGTAATAATTATGGCAAGACCAAGAAGTAAAAATAAAGCTGTATGTCAGAATGGAAAATGTAATTTTTTCCGTAAAGA
>DATDWB010000041.1:0-5668 GCA_035289845.1 Candidatus Nanoarchaeia archaeon
CAGGTAAGCAAAAAAAATACGGAAATTATACAAAAAAACCTAGATATATGCCATCTAAATGTAACCCCTTCTGGAATTTTTTCCCTAGCTATCTTAACCGGTATAAGCATCAGCCTTTTAGGCTCATTATTTTCTATAGCCCTCCCTTCTTTTCTAGGAGCCAAGCCTTTGTTGATCTTAGTTTATTTTTTTGTTATTGGCGGTTTGATTACAATTCCGGCCTTGCAAAAAGTTCCCCAATTCATGGCTAACACTTGGCGGATAAAATCCTCCAACCAAATGGTCCAAAGTGTTTTTTATATGGTCACTTATATGCGCCACACTTCCAACTTGGAACGGGCTATTGGTTTTGCCGCTGACCATTTAACCCCGCCTTTGTCCTTAGATTTTCGCAAAATTCTCTGGGATTTGGAATCGCAACGATATAGTACCATTAAGGAATCGGCTGAATCATACTTAGAGTCTTGGAAAGAATACAATAAAGAGTTCGTTGAATCATTCCATTTGATTGAAAGTTCACTCTATGAATCCACAGAAGAACGAAGATTAGCTTTGTTAGACAAAGCCTTGGATATAATTTTAGATGGTACTTATGAAAATATGCTTCATTATGCCCACGGTTTAAAATCCCCCATGACTATGCTGCACATGCTGGGAGTAATTTTACCAATCTTGGGTTTAGTCATCCTTCCTTTGGCGGTTAGCTTCCTAGGAGGAGGCAGTACACCCTTGATCACCGCAATTTATATTGCTTTGCTTTACAATGTAAGCCTGCCCCTTGGAGTTTACTATCTGGGTAAGAATATTCTTTCCCAACGTCCAGCGGGGTATGGAAATATTGATCTGGGTGAAATGCCGGGGGTTAAGAAATACCGGAATGTCCTTATACCACTGAATTCCAAGGTTAGTATCAGCATTAACCCCTTGTTTTTCAGCCTAGCTTTTTTTGCAGTAACAATGCTGATTGGCTTCAGCCCGCTGGTAATGCATTATACTGGTTCGGGAGAAATTAACTTTGATGCTGCTGGGAATTTAAAAATGTTAGATTATGTCTGTCCTCCCTGCCTGGAAGACGCCCCAGCTGACTCCTGTGGAATTAATTGTGCTGAAGAGGATAAAGTAGGCCCTTACGGCCTTGGCTCAGCTCTGTTATCCCTGTTTATAGTCTTAGGAGTAGGTGTTTCAGCCGGATTATACTATTCATTGCGTTCTAAAAATGTTATTAAAATTCGGGAAAGGACTAAAGAATTAGAAGATGAATTCTCTTCCGCCTTATTTCAGTTAGGGAACAGATTAGGCGACGGACTTCCAGCAGAGGTGGCTTTTTCTAAAGTCGCTCGGACGATGGACAACACCACTTCCGGTAACTTTTTTAATCTAGTTGAGAAAAATATAACTCACTTAGGTTATGGGATGGAGCAGGCTATTTTTGATCCCAAAGTAGGTGCAATCGCCAGTTTCCCTTCTATGGTTATTGAATCCTCAATGAAAGTATTAGTTGAAAGCATTAAGAAAGGACCCCGCATTGCTGCTCAGGCTTTGCTATCCATGTCTAGGTATATTAAAGAAATCCACCGGGTAGAAGAAAGACTTCAAGATTTAATGGCTGACGTAATTTCTTCCATGAAATCCCAGATAAATTTCTTAACCCCCGCAATTGCCGGGATAGTAATTGGAATAACTTCCATGATTTCTACTATCCTTACTCGGTTAAGCAGCCAGTTGGGAACCTTAGCCAGCGGAGCTGATCAATCGTTAGATTTGGCTAACATGATTAATATCTTTGGGATTGGAATGCCTACCTACCATTTCCAAATTGTAGTGGGGTTATATGTAGTGCAGATAGCCTTTATTTTAACTATATTAAGCAACGGAATCGAAAATGGTGTGGATAAGTTAGGAGAAAGATATGCTTTAGGCAAAAATTTAATCCGAGGAACTTTAATTTACTGTATTATTGCTGCGATAGTAATCTTATTATTCAACTTATTTGCTATTAACATCTTGGACTTTAATTTAACTTCTTTGAACTAATCCAAAATCTCATAGGGATACTTAAAATCATTTACACCCATCCTAAGTTTATAACAAACCAGAGGTATGCCCTTCACCACAAAATATGCTGTTTAGCACAGAAAGAATTATAAATTAAATCTTTAGAAACAAATATATGACTACCACCCTTGACTATTTTTTTACAGCTTTGGGCTGTTATTCCAGCTATCTGCTAATTGAACAAATAAAATTTGATTCCAAGAGACCAGATCTAGATATTAAGGAAAACCTAGAAAGGCCGTTAGGATACTATACTAAAATGGCTGAAAAAAATAACTTTTATTCCGATTTTTGCAGATTTAGACCTGAATCAGTTACCCTTAGACTAGAACGGGGCCGAAATTACAGCCTTCGGCACCACACCCGAAAAATCAGAAATCCTTATAAATGAGCCTTTGATTGTAGCCTTTGAGGGCCTGTAGCTCAACCTGGATTATCTTTTCCAAAGATAAGGGAAAGAGAGCACTAGCCGCTGCTTAGCGGGTGAAACTGAAGCTCTAGGTGTTCAGGGTTCAAATCAACATCGGTCTGCTGACCTGCAGAACCGAATTGTGACTGTCCCTGCAGGCCCACTTTTTTCTTGACCTAAATTTTTTTCTTTAACAATTTTGCAAAATTAGACTATCTAGTTATAAACTTAACATTGAATATAAACCAGTTATAATAAAATGAAAACCCCGCAACCAGCTGATGGACATAAAATCATAAATTAATGTAAAAATAAAATAAATAAAAAAAACAATAATTAATATCCTCTACACTTACTGCAATAATATCGGTTGGCATTCTCTACCACTATCCGATCACCACATCCTTTACAGCACCGTTGGATTTTAAACTTTTTAACTTCCTGAAAAATATGCTGCTTCAGTTTTATCACCTGCTTTTTTTTGGTAAGTCTAAAAAATTTCTTTTTTCTGACTCACATGTTGGGCGAAGATTAAAATCCTTCTTCTTCAGAACATAACCAATAACTACTTAGATAATCTTAGCAGATATATAAATGTTTTGTACACCCTAAAATTATAAATAAACACAGAAATCCTGAAATCGCCTACCCACCGTTCGCTACGCTCACTCCGCAGCAAGCTGCGGGGTATTCGGCGATTTCTAACTCGGATTTCTGGTTATTACTCGCTGAACCGTTGCAAGCACACAATGAAGCAATGACTTCATTGGTGTCCCGATGAAATCGTTGTTTCATCGCGGACAACGGGGTATTAGGCCCAGCGAGTAATAAATTATAAACTAGATAAATAACAAATTAAATCTTAAATTAAAGATCTAAAAAAGAATACATAAAATATCCCTAAAGCAGTCATCCCTCCCCAAACATAACGGCTCCATTCCAAAATTTTTTTACCATCAAACATTCCAAAAGGGATCAAATTAAACAAACCAAGCCACGAATTTATCTGAAATCCAGTCCAAAAAATAAAATTGGCAGTTGAATTTGTAGAAATAAATGTCAGCCCCAAAAAAATTAAGGCTAGCATATAATTAATTAACGGCCCAGCTGCACTGATTATTCCGTTTTCTTTCCGGGTTAACATTCCTGAGATCATTACCGCTCCTGGAGCAGCAAATATAAAACCGATTAGCATCGCTAAACCCAAAGCTAGATACAACATTTGGTCATAAGCTCTAAACTCAGCTGCGCATCCATAATGCTGAGCTGCAAATTTATGCCCTAATTCGTGCAATAAAAAACCTAATCCGGCAGTAACTAGCGATATGAGAAATAAGATTAAAAATTGCCAGGAAAAAATATTTATAAAAAAATTTCCGGAAAACAATGTAAATCCAGAAAATACAAAGGCAAAAGCCAAAGATAAAGCTAACCAGGCTTTGGTTATATCAATCAATTCAAAGGTTGAAGTTTTTATTTTTCCTAAATTAATAATCTTATTCATTATTCTTACCTTCATTCTTATCTTCAGTCTGATCATCATTATTCTTATAATGATGCCGGTCTGCTTTGCGTTCTTCCATCTTAATTAAGCGTTGATTTAAATAATCCTTCAATCGCTGCACTTCTTCTTCTATTTTTAACAGCATATCCAAATCTGAAAAATTTTCCTGAGCGCATTCCTGGCAATAAAAATCGGAAGTATCCTTAATCTTATACCTAGCCTCGGCAGAACAGACTATGCACTTCTTGGTCATTTTCTAACTATAACCCTTATTATTTAAAAATATTCCTGCTTTGGAGACTATTTGAACTGAACACTGGCCGCCGCCTTATAATTATATCAATAATGATTTTTAAGCAAGAAATCTTTAATGGACTCAATTTCATGATCGGTAACTGCGCAGCCGTTATATTTAGTAGTCCATAAAATCAAATCAACTAGTAGTTCTTGGCCATTCCTGATTTTAGGCAGATAAGAATCAAAGTAGCCCAGCTTATAAGCCGCTCCAACCAATTCTACCGAGCGGATAATGGATAAATTTTTGAATTTCTGGCTGAACTGGTTCATTTTAACTCTATCCGCCGTAATCTTTTTTTTGAATCTCCGCTCCAATAACTGTTTCATATCACTATTTTTTTCTATAAACAAACGCAAAGTACGCTCATCAATTACTACTGGAGCGCCCAACTTCAAAGCTGAGATCGCTGATTCTATCTCCCCCGATTGTATTATATCCATGGGCTTAGAATTTATTTTAAAAGAATTATTAGCCAAATCTATCACCGAGTTAACTTCCTCCCGGGGAACTTTATCATATACTTCCAGAACACCTTCGCGAACTAACTTTTGAACTTGGAGTGCCTCAAAGCCAAACCGTCTTATTTTTAATGGACGCTCAATCAACTCTTTTTGAACTGCTGGAGTTATGTAAAACTTGCCGTTGAATTGCTGTTTAAGCAGCGGCAGGATAAAAACCATCCTAGACATAACTAAAGATATTAGTGGGCCGGCATCAAAGAATAATACCCGGTCAGGAATTACTTTGGAACTTAATTCCTTAGTTTTAATTTTGGAATTATTTTTGTTATAGTTATTCATAGTTTTAATCTGGCGCCTTTCATCTAATTTAGATTATAATTGGATCCATTATTTAAATCCATTTTTATTAGTTTTTAGGTTTAAATCATTTCTGGTTAACTAGTGAGCGACCTAATTAAGCCCATTCACTTCGCTCACTATATAATAAATGACAGATACTTATTATGCCTTATTGATGTCATTTACTAAACCAAAAATATTTTGAGTGCGGTAATCATCCTCTCCTTGGCCGGCAAACTTTCATATCGTTCGTCCAGGATAGGAGTACGGCCAACATACTGCTGCAAGTCCCAATTTGACAATCCCATCAAACCGGCAGCCTGTCCAATGGAAAGGCCTCTGAGAACTAAATTTGTCCCCTTTTTTATCCTGGCGGCCAACATAACATCTTGAAGATGCTCATTAACTTTAGTGTTGGTTTTCCTAATTAATGAATAAACATTTTTTAAGATGCGATTATAATTGCCAAGATTGCCTTTTTGTAAATAATCTCGAGCCTGCTTAAGTTGTTTTATTAGCTCGGTGTAATCTTGAACATTGAGCTGATTAACTACTTTATAAATAGAATAAATTAATACGGCTATTGAAACTACATCCAAATT
>DATDWB010000042.1:0-7726 GCA_035289845.1 Candidatus Nanoarchaeia archaeon
CTGTATATCTTCAAAAAATTAATATCTAACTCATTAGTATCAACAAAATTTTTCTTAAATTCTTCAAATGTTTTCTTATGAACTTCTGGTGCTTTTGTATCAATTTTCTTGGTTAAAAGAAGAGCTTTTGCTGCATAAAATATTGCATAATAAGAATGAGAAATAACAGCACTATAAAAGCTGATATCCTCTGGAAGATCAAAATTCTCTTTATCTCCTTCCTGTTCAGTTAATCTCTTTAGAGATTCTGCTATCATAATCTCATTATTTGATCTATCCAAATATACATCAATAAGTGAACCCATTTTTCATTGCCTCAAACATTATTTTATAATAAGCTTCTGCTCCAAAGAAAACAAGATTGTTTTTAACAATTTCCTTTCCATAATTGTGTTTTTCATCTAGTAGCATCTGCTTGAATTCATCATCTGTAAATACATACAAATGTATTTCTGGAATACTCAGTTCACAAAATTGTTTTAATCTTGCTGTGACTTTCTTAACATCATTTGGAACAATTAAAACAACATCAAGATCGGATTTTGCCGTTTGCTTCCCTTTAACATAACTTCCTGTTATTAATAAAGTTAAAAAATTGATTCTTGCTTTTTTGATGATTTCGATTATATTATCAATAGGAATGCCATTTCTATTCCATGCTTTATATTCAGCAGCGATTGATAAGAACGAAATTGCTTTAGGGGAATCTGCGATTTTGTAAATCGTAACTCCCCCCCTTTTGTCTTTAGTTAGTATCCCTTCCTTTACAAAAGACTTAAGAGAGTTGTAAGTATAACTTTCGGACTTACTTTCAATATATTCTTTGACATCATTAAACAGATAAGTAATAGTCGGATTGCTTACAAAGACATCCAAGACTTTATATGATTTTTTTAACATTTTCTTTTTTTAGGTTTGATTTATCCTAAAAATAGGATTTAACTATAAAAAGCTTTGCATTTTATTCCCGCCTAAAAGAGATAAATAGTCTGCTCTTCTTCGCCCCCGAACCCCTGCGAATAGCAATAACCGATTTCCTCGATTAAATATGTAAAATAACGAGTGTGCCCCTTGATGTATGTTTTAGATTGCTCACTGTGTTCGCTCGATGGAACGCCCCCGAAAAAACTCTGCGGACGCAGGTTTTCCGGACTTCGCAGCGGAAAACGAAACTAACAGATGTTATTTATTATATTCACGGACCTTATTTTTAATCAGTTACTTTCAGTCAGTTTTAATCTACTTTTAATTAGTTTTAATTTTAGGCACTAACTTCTTCATTAAAATATAACTTATTCCCAAAACAACTACAAAAACAATCCAGTTAATGATAGTAAAAGCAAACAGGATGAAGTTTAAGAGTATTACCAGGATCAAGATTATACCTAATGGTTTGGAGGAAATTGATTTAAGAGATAGTTTCATTTTCTTTTAAGGTTAGTTTAATTTAATATTATCCCAGTTATTTAATAAAGTTATTTAATTAATTCCCAATTAATTCCTGTTTATTTAACCCACTTTTATTCAGCCGTTTAATAGCTTCGCTCAGAGAAAGCTGGCTTTCCATCCCGCTATCCATATCACGAAGCAGGACTTTGTTCTCTTTTATCTCCCGTTCGCCCACAATAATCACATAAGGTATGCCCAAAGAACTGGCATATTCTAAATTCTTGCTTACTCCCTTTTTCCCTAAAGAAAAACTAGTCTTAATTCCCTTATCCCTAAGCTGCTGAACTAGGGGTAGGAAATCTATCTCAGCACTGATGGGGATTACATAAACCACGGCCGGAGTGGAAACCGTTAATTTTAATTTAGTTTTCATAACCTCCATTATTGGAACTAGACCCAACGCAATTCCCACGGCTGGAACTTCCCCTTCCCCACCCCTAAATTTTCCAATCATTTTGTCCCAGCGTCCTCCACCCGCTAAGGAAGAACTAATGGGTCCGGCAGGAAGCACCACTTCATACACCGTACCAGTATAATATCCTAACCCTCGGGCCAAAGAAACATCAAATTTAACAGAATCTAACTTCATAGATCGGAGATAAGAAAATAATTCTTCCAGCTCCTGCAGCCCTTCTTTCCCTTCGGGATCGGTCAATATAGGAGTTAGATCTTTCAAAGTGGCATTCTCGGGCAGTAAGTTAAACAAAGCCTGGATAATCTTCTGGGAAAAACCCTTATTTTCTAATTCCTGGGCTGCCTCTCGTGGGCCAATTTTATCCAGTTTATCAATTATAATTATCGCTTCGACCGCTTTTTCGGGGTTCTTGATTCCGGACTGGGTTAAAATTCCATTAAGCAATTTACGGTTGTTTACTTTAATTACCACTTCCAATCTCAATTTCTTAAATATGCTGGTAGTCAAAGCCAAAATTTCCGCTTCTGCCAGCATAGATTTAGTTCCAATAATATCTGCATCACACTGCCAAAATTGACGGGATCGACCTAACTTAATTGGTCCATCCCTAAATACCGGACCAACTTCGTATCTTTTAAACGGCAGCTTGAGGTTAGGATTCATAGCCATGTAACGGCCCAGAGAAGTAGTTAGCTCGAATCTCAGCCCCAGATTTCGATTTCCCTGATCAGTAAGTTTAAAAGTTTCTTTTAAAGCGTCGCTGCCGGCCCCCGCCCCAAATTTAGCGGATAAAGTTTCGTAGCGTTCAAGGATAGGAGTTTCCAAAGGTGCAAAACCATAAATTTCAAAAGTTTCCTTAATAGTATTAACTATTTTATCTTGTACAATTTTTTCTTCCGGAGGTACGTCATTTACTCCCTTAGCCAGCTGTAAATCCATAATTACAAAAACAGGGTTTGAGTTTAAATAATTTTGCTATGATTTGGTGCTGTCCTAAATCTAATTTTGTGGTTACACCATTCGCTCTTAGGAGATATAATCATAATCGAGCCACCCCGTAGGGGGCAACCCACCGGCTCGAAACTCATACATTTTTAAGACGTCCCGCTCATCTTAAGGGGTGACCACAAACACTTAGGACAGCACCCTAGATTTTATAGCACTAACCAACTCTTTAATGGCCTGGCGGGGATCTCTCGACTTAGATAAAAAGCTGCCGGACACAATATCGTCCGCTCCCGCTTCAACTGCATAACCAACCGTTTCTGGAGTCATGCCTCCATCAACTATAACTTTAAGTTTAGGATTTAGTTTCTGGATTAGCTTAATTTTTTTTAGAGGCGCAATCTTAAATTTAGATCCATAAAACCCAGGTTTAACAGTCAAAATTAACACCACATCTACTTGAGAGAGATACTTTGAGACCGCAGCAACTTTTACTTCCGGATTTAGAGCTAAACCTACTTTCTTTCCGCTTAATTTTATTCTAGTTATAGTCCTAGTTATATTCTTAGAAGTTTCCGGATGGAAGATTAAAGTATCAATTAATTTTAGAGAGTTAGGATTTAAATCCTGAATCCAATGGTCGGGATCTTCGATCATTAAATGGGCCTGATATTTGAATTGGGAAGGCAATTTAAAATTAAAATTTAAGGAATTGTTGTTAACAAATTTACCATCAGCAAGGTCTAAGTGAAATTTGCGGGGGTTAAATTTTGAATTTGGTTTAGAAAATTTTTTAAGCAGCAAGTCTAATTCTTTCTGGTTCCGAGCCATTATTGAAGGATAGATCATTTGGTTTATACTCCTGTTTCGGATTATTAAGTTGAAATACTATATTTATATTGCTCTGTTTGACCCTGTTAACTTATCAGCGGGAGGTATTGCGAAGCCCAGCAGTGCTTATTCCTGCCCCAGCAAGTTCTAATTTTTTAATTTTGTTAATTCTCCGTATATGCCTGGATGCGTGGGAGAAAGAAGTAGATAGAAAGACCGCAATCATTTTTGTGGCCTTAGATATAGGTACAGCGGGCTGTTTGTGTCTCGAACCGCCGCCGGCTAGACAAAGAATGTTGGCATCCAAATGTTCCCGCGCCATTTTAACCCGGATCAAACTGTCAGGATTAACCGCTCTGGCTCCCCTAATCTTATTGGCCGCAAGGCATACTCCTTCCGCTGAGCCACAGATTAGAATACCCCGGGATTTGTTCTTAACGACCGCTCTAGCTACCTGGGCGGCGTAATCAGGATAATCATCGTTAAGATCAAATATCAAATTACCTAAATCGTGGTAAGGTATTTTATGGCGGTCTAAATAAGCATTAATTTTATGCTTAAGCCTAAATCCAGCATGGTCTGAACCGATAAAAATTTCTTTGATTATTTTTTTAACCATTACCAATCACTAAAGGCAGATAATTTTTACAATATTTTAATGTTTGGGTGTTGAGTACGTATCAAGTCTTCTTTAGAGAAGTTTGCGGATAAATAATTTAATTATGCAAACTTCTCTTTAGTCTTTAGCATCGATTCGCCTTAAGAAGTGTAAAACGATGGCAAAAAGACCAAGACTTAATACGTACGGTGTTGAATCCGGAAAAAATATCGCCTTAATCTTTATTTAAACAACACATAAGTTGGTTTATGAACCCATTCACCGGTTAAATTTGGACTATCATCTTCCCGATTTTTCCAGCCGTTATAAAACAGATGGTAAAAATCAATCTTGGTTTCTAATTCAGAATGCACCTTATTAGGGTTGATCTTACCAGTCTCAAGCTTGGAGATATAAAAATTTAAAAATATATTTTTCAGCCCAACTATTAATGTTTTCTCCTGCTTAAAAGCCTGACCTCTCTTTATCATCCTTTTAATATATCTGTCTGCTGATTCGGCATAACTTCTAAACTCGGGATCAATGGCCAATAAACTCCCCAACAAACTTTTTTCCAAGGAGGGATAATTTAAATTGTCCCAATTTTTTATTTCCCAAATATAGTTAGGATAAACCATTAGCTGATACGCTGACCCAAACAAGGAGTGATTTAACATCACTAGCCTTCAAAATCAAATCTTATTTAAGCTTTTCTTACCGACCCAAAAAGTTTTATTCTTTCTTCGGCTACTTTTTGGATAGCTTCTCTAGCTGGACCAAGAATATGCCGAGGATCAAAATCGCCCGGTTTGGTTTTCACAAACTTTCTAACCGCAGCATCAAAGGCTAACCTTAAATCAGTATCGGTATTAATTTTAGTTATTCCATTTTGGATAGCCAATTTTAATTGGGAATCATTTATCCCTTGAACACCACTTAATTTAGCTCCATAATTGGCGGCAGTCTTTACTATAGATCGGGGAACGCCTGAAGCTCCATGCAATACTAAGGGGATTTTTACCCGGTCTTTTATTTTTTTCAACAAATCCAGCCTCAATTTTCCGGTACCTTTAAACTTGTAAGCCCCATGGGAAGTTCCGATAGCCACCGCTAAAAAATCACAGCCGGTCAATTCCACAAATTCCCGGGCAGCTTCCGGATCAGTATAAATTATTTTCTTAGCCGAGACTAAATCTTCAGCCCCGCCAATAGTGCCTAATTCCGCTTCCACGGAAAGGCCTTTCTTCTGAGCTAATTGGACCACAGTTTTAGTTAACCGGATATTTTTCTTCAAATCCAGCTTGGATCCATCTACCATTATTGAGGAATAACCCAGGTTAATTGCTTTTTTAATTACTTCCAAATCTTGCCCGTGATCTAAGTGAAGAGCAATAGGGATTTTATTTAAATGAGAAGCGGTTTCCGCCAGCTGATATAAATAGTCCATCCCAGCATATTTAATTGAACCTTCGGAAGTGGCTAAAATGATGGGTGAACGAAGTTTAACCCCGGCTTGAACCACTCCCTGCAAAATTTCCAGGTTATTAATATTAAAGTGCCCAACTGCATATTTACCTTGATAAGCTTGATGCAATATTTTTTTAGTATCCGCGAACATTAATTTTCCTCCAATTAATTATACCCTTAATTTTTTCCTAGCCAAGGGTGACGATCTTTAGGCTTATGATGTAAATGATGAGTTATATATAACACTCCTGTGGCCAGCAAGGGTAAAACTAAAGTCCAGTTGAGGTAAAATACTTTAGAAATCATAGCCGATACGGCTGCGCCAGCGGAGGCCAGCAAGAATAAAGCCCCGCCTAAAGGATGGTCTTTCCAGGCTACAAGGGTTATTAATAACAACATTACCCAAGAGAGTACTCCCAAAATTAGATGGAATTGAAGCACGATTATCAAAACTAACACTTCCACCAATACCACCACCGAAATAATCCGCGGCAAAAGATGCAGCAACTGGGGCCAGGATGATAATGAAAATTGTTTAGATCTCATTTAAATCCTCCGCGGCCGGGTTCATCCCTAACAACCGCTTTAACTTCAACTTTAATTTTATGATGCCGTATAAATTGGAGCGCCTCTCTCTCGGTGAGAAGCTTATTTTTAGTTCCCAAATGCTGAATAATAGAAGAAGCATTAGCTTGCCCGATTCGCAGGGCGTCAGCAAAAGAGTAACCTTTGATTATGGCGGCCAGTAAGCCAGAATTGAAAGCGTCGCCGGCACCGGCAGTATGCACCACCTTAACTGCAGGCGGGTTTAACCAATATACATTACCACAATTATAAGCATATAATTTATTCTTGCCATCAGTTATGATAACACTTCTAGGGCCCAAAGAATGAAGCGATAACAATAAGTTTAAGGAAAAATTGAATGAACCTAGTGAAGGGGTAGAACTGGTATCTTTAATACCCGTCAAGGATAGGGCTTCCTCGTGATTGAGGATTAAAATAGTAGTTGATTTAAGAATTGAGGATAAAATCTTCTTTCCCTTTTTAGCCAAATAAAGAGAGGGGTTAAATAACAAACTTATTTTTTTTCCAGCGGCATAAGCCGCGATTTGTTTTCCCGCCTGGAAGGATTTTCCCAGCAAACTTCCCAAATAAATCCAATCAACCTTCAGCTGGTTTTTAGGACAATCAGTTAGAGTCAAATCCTCGGAAGCACCCTTATTAACATAAATTATCCGGTCTTTTTCCTGAGTAGAAGAGATTATAGTAGCTGAATCGGTGCTATGTTTACTTCTTCGCAGGCAGATATTTTTAACTTTATATTTCTTAAGTTCATTTAGGATTAACTCCGCACCAGCATCAGGACCAAGTTTAGTTAGCATTTTAACTTTCAGCCCCATCTTAGCCAAAGCGGCTGCAGAATTGGTAGCTCCCCCGCCAGAATGAATTTCTGAGGAATTGACTAAAATTTTGTCTCCAATCTTAACTGAAGATAAAGGCTGGCCTATAACTAAGAAATTATCTACGGTTGCTGAACCTATGCACAGCACGTTATAGTTTGACATTATCAGCCTCTTTATCAGGGTAAATGAATGGAAATTTAAAAAGGTATTGACTAAGCTGCCAAAAAAAAATGTTAACTGGAAGTATAAACACTGCAGCAGCGGGGAAGAATTGTTATATCAACTCTTTCGTAATCTTTATAAATTACCTTAAAATTAGTTAACTATGGTTAATAAGAAATTATTCTCCAAGGCAACTCCTACTTTCATCTTAGTTCTTGTTCCACCGTTATAAAATGAAAATCCTATATTTAATGCTTATTTTTTTGGTTTTAATACTTGAGCCGGCTGAAGCAATTATAACCGCAAAAATACATCTTAGCTCTGAGTTTAGCACGGTCAAAGTAGGAGATAATATTCTTTTTGAGATAAGATTAGTAGATCTTGAAGGAGATAATCTCCGAGATGTGGAGGTGCATTATTCCCTTCTGGATAATCAGGGAAACAGGATAAATT
>DATDWB010000043.1:0-33175 GCA_035289845.1 Candidatus Nanoarchaeia archaeon
GGTTATAAAAATTCTCTAATGGATTGAGACAGCCTTCCAAATCCAGGGTGATGAAGAAAGGAACCACTGCCTTATCCTTGAATTTTTGAATCGATCTCTTAAAACTACTTTTGGAAGGCCTAGCATCAATAAAAACTCCGCCAATAAGCATATTCTGATATATTTCTGCATTACTTTCTTTACCGTAAGTTATTACCATCTGAGCTAATTTCTGTTTTAAAGTTAATGAACTTAAGTCCAAAGTATTAGTCTCGGAATCAAAAAGGATATTATTCGGCTCTTCAACGTAAAACTCAGATTTTTCAGGTATAAAAGTTAAGACCGATAAAGATAAAACTACTGCTATTAAAAAAAAGGTAGGACCATACTCCACCCAATTTTTCATCCAGCTGTTCTTTAGACTTTTACTCCAAATTTTATTCCAACTTGACATCATAACCTTCAGACCAACAATAATCCAGCATTTCCTTATTTAAAGTAAAATACTGCTCCGAATCTTCAGCAGTATAGCATTTTATACCTAGTAAGGTCTCTGAAATAGAAGAAAAACCTAAATCCAAACTTGCTGCTGCTGAAACTAATTCCCCGCCCTGCCCAACACAAGCATATTGTTTGAGTAGCTGATAGCAGCATTGTTCTGGCGAAAGAGAAAATTGTTCTTCTTGATTATTAAACACACATTTGGCTTCGGCTTTAAGTACGGCCTGATCCAAATTCTGATCCCAACTGTAAATTGATTTCCCGGTTAAATTCAAAGAATCTTTTGTTAGTAAATTGACCCCCAGACTAACCGCAATAATAAATAACACTAAGTTAATCATTGGAAGCGATTTCATAATTTTAAATGAAAGCAAACCAGTTTAATAAATTTACTGTAGGTTAGGGCTTAGTAGAAAGAGTTCGTCTAGGTCAAGATCGTCAATGATTATCGCAGATAATCTTGACTTGACCAGACGAAGCAGACCACGTCCCTATACTTTAGTTTAGGGTTGTGATCTGCAAAGTAGGACTCTTTCTACAGAGCCGTAGGTTAGTATTCTGTATAACCACCTATAGCCTAAATGACAACTTCCCCTATTAGGTCAAAAGTTCCCGCTTTAATTACTCTTACCCTAACTAAATCCCCCAACTTAAAATCACCATTGACTAAAACTTGTTTATAAGAATTATTTATACCAATCCATTGACCAGCTAATTTTCCTGGTTCATAAATTAGTGCCGGTCCTTCCCAGCCAATCCACTTCTCATTCTGGAGCTTGGAAATATTATGGAAAATATCAGTTAATGTCCCTGAACGGCGCTGAATTATTTCTACTGAAACTTGCTCCATCTTGGCCGCTGGATTTTTTGGTCTGGCCCAGTAGCGGGAAATATTAATTGAATCGGGGGATATTTCCCTAGCTAAGTTTAATGTTTTCCAAAAATCATCATCGGTCTCGCCAGGAAAACCAACTATTATATCAGTTATTAAATTCAGGTTAGGAACAGCATTTCTTAACTTCTTAACCAGCATCCTAAATTCCTGGTCAGTATTGCCTTTGTGCATATTTCTAAGAACTTCATCGCTGCCGCTTTGAGCAGGTAAATGAATGAAACTAAATACCTTCTCATGATTCAGTAAAGGAATAAATTGGTCTGCAATTTTTATAAGGTGTACGGGGCTGCCCATCCCTATTCTAATTTTAAATTGACCGGGAATTTTAATTATATTGTTAAGCAGCTCTACAATATTGGTTCCCATATCAAATCCATAACCAAAAGTATCTTGAGAAGTTAACCTAATTTCTTTAACTCCTTCCTTAACCGCTTTAGAAGCTGCTTCCACTATCTCCTTTAAGGGGTATGATTTTAAATTTTCCCTGGCGGACTTTGTTTTAGAGAATGTACAGGTGCTTAAACAGCCCCAATTTAGGGGTATAATTTCAATTATCGGATTTAATCTTACTTTAGGTAAATTCAAAGGCGGCATTTCACCGGTTTCCAACATCTTTACAACGTTGTTATTTAAAGCCTCTTCAACTACCAAAACAATGTTATGAATTTGATTTGTTCCCACTAAGGGATATTCTTTCAATTTATCTTTATCAGCTTGAGCGATACAACCAGTTAAAACCATAATTTTATAGGGATGCTCCCGCTTTATTTCCTGCAGATGGTTAAAGAACCCGGATTCAGGTGAATTTTTAACTGTGCAAGTATTATAAACTAAAATGTCTGCTTCTTCCAAGTTTTCAGTTAACTCAAATTTAGCTACTTTAAGCAGCCCCATCATCTGCTCACTGTCGGCTTGGTTAGCCGAACAGCCCTGGGTTATGAAATGTACTGAGGTCATTAGTGCTCATTTAGGGAATTGGTTTAAAAAAGTTATGAGGAAAAAGATCTAGAAATGGATTAGGATTATTACAGGAAGTAATTACAAACAGCTCTATAATATAATTTTATCTCAGCTCTTCCGGCAAATAAGTATATTTCTTGGTTGAGAATAAGGTAACTGATTCGAAATTCTGAATATATTTACCAAATTCCTTTTTGACATCAGTCACAAATTCCCGTAAATCTTCGCTTTTCTTAAAATGCTCGTGACCACCACCGATCAATATCCAGCCACTATCATTTGTGAATTTCCTAAGGAAATAACCAATGGAATTATACAGCTTAAAATGCACCAATCCTGTAAAGTTTAATGACTTAATATCTTAAGGTTTAATAGTTTAATAACTCTATCGGATCTATTATTTAATAATTTTAATACCAAAACTAACTAAATCAAAACCCCAGCCGCTTCAAAATAACATCTGCATTAAACTTTTCTAAATCTGAATATCCCTGGCCTACCCCTAAAAATAAGATTGGTTTTTTGAGAGTATAAGAAATTGACAGCGGAGCGCCGCCTTTCTCATCCACATCAGCTTTGGTAAGGATAGCTCCATCCATTTCTACCAGGTCATCAAACTTGCGCGCCTGCTCAATACAGTCATTCCCCGTAATGCTCTCCCCCACAAAAATTTTCAAATTAGGTTTAGTTACCCGGATTATTTTTTCCAATTCTAACATTAGATTAGTATTACTGTGCAGACGCCCGGCAGTATCTATAAGAACCACATCGACCTTATTTTTTTCCGCATATTTTATGGCATCAAAAGCTACCGCAGCCGCATCCGAGCCATATTCATGCTTAATTATTTTCACTCCCAGCTTATTGGCATGCTCTTCTAATTGCTGAATGGCTGCCGCCCGGAAAGTGTCGCAGGCAGCTAGAACTACAGATAATTTTTGCTGCTGCAAATAATGAGTTAATTTAGCGATCGAAGTTGTTTTTCCAGTTCCATTTACCCCAAAGAAAGCAATAACAAAAGGCTTGCCGGAAGATTTGAAAGATTTTATCTTAGCTACAACATCAATGCTTTCTACAGATAAAATATCCTTCAGACTTTGACGCAGCGTTTCCTCAATTTTTTTAGGAACATCTCTGGGCAGCGGCTTATCAACTAGCTCTGTTTTAAGATCAGATTTTATGCGTTCAATTACTTCTACTGACACATTGTTTTCTAACAATACTAATTCTAAATCCCAAAACAATTCCTCAAATTTATCTTCTGAAATTTGCTTGGTGGTTAAGGCTTGTTTTAGTTTTCCAAAAATAGTTTTTTTTTCAGCATGTTCTGCCGGTTCAATTTCTTCTTTTAGATGCAGCCGTTTTTCTTCAACTAAATCTTCCGCAGCTTCAGCCGGTTCTTCCTTTATGTCGTGTTCTTTTACTTCTTCTGATTCTTCAGCAGGTTGTTCTTTTTTTGCTTTTTTGTCTTCTTCAACCGCTTCCTCTTTCTTACCGAACCAGCGGCCAAATAATCCTTTTTTCTTGGGCTGTTCATCAATATTTTCTGGTTCTTCCGCTTCTATTATAAAAGTTGTCTTATCTTCAATTTTATCTTCAGCCTTATTTTCAATTTTTGCCAATATATGTTCAGGTTCAACTACTTCTTCCACGACTAATTTATCAGTTATCTTATTCTCAGAAATATTTTCCTTGGCTTTTGACCTAAGCTTATTAAACTTATTTTCTTTTTTCTCTTCTGATTTTTTGAAGGTCTCCTTCTTTTGTTTTACGGGAGCTAAGGTTTTAATTTCTTTTTCCTTCTTCTCAACTGGTTTATTCTCGGCAGGTTTGCTTTCTGCAGTTTCTTTCTTCGATTTTTTTTCCTGGATAGGTGTTTCTATTTCTTTAATTTCTTCTGCCGGGAGCACTTCTGCTTCTTCTTCCGTCTTCTTGGAAAATACTGACAGTGCGCTTTTCAGTTTTTCTTTAAGCTTGCCAAACATTTAATCTTCCTCACTAGGTACATTTCCTAGCCCGATATTTGGTTCCCCTTCTATTTCCTGAACGAGCTGCAGATATTGCTCTTGAAGCTGCTGCAATAAATTTTCCACTTCTACTATCCGCTGAGAAATTTCAGTTTGCTGGGTAGACAGCAGCTCCGCCGTTTCGGGAATTGTTCGGGTTACGGTAGTATTTGAACCCACATTTACAATCAATTCTTTATTATCCTTCAATACAGCTTTTATAAAAATACCATTAGAAACAGGTGCCAGGATTGAATCATTCAATTTAGTTTTTCCAATTTCCAGCACTGCTCTTTTAGAAATTTCCAATTCCGCTGCTTGCTGCTGCAATAGTTGATGATGTTCTGCTAACTGCTGAATGTTCTGCTGCAGTATTTGGAACTGCGTGTACTTATCCTTCCATTTTTCATCTGTTGACATGATTATAAATTTCTGGCTAATTCTTTCAGAAAACTTAGGTACTTGGTTTCACTTTTAAGAAACGGCAGATCCGATTCGTCTAAATCCACTTTGTTTAAAAAAGGTGAATTACTGAGGCCTATTTTTTTCCCTTCCTTCTTAACTGCTTCTGTTTCTTTTTCTACTAGTATCCTAAGCACTGAAATTTGCTCTATTGTAAGATCCATAGAAGGCAGATTATAAGCTATTTTATAAGGTTTTTGCTCTAAAAAAGGTATGAAATCTACCTCAAAGGAAAGCTAAAAAACGCTGAATTGTAAGCTATTGACTTAAACAATTTTAACTATTTCACCCACTACTAAAAAATAGGAAGATGTAAATTTATCCGAAATATTTAAATATAACCACTGAGTCTAAGTAGTAAAATGGAAGAATATATTGTTCGTATAAAAACAGCCGCAAGAGATAATTTAAGTTTAGATGATGTTCTTAAAAAAATTATAGACTTAGGCGGAGAAGTTACAGAAACCATTGGAGAAAAAATGTGTTTAATAAATTATTCTGGAACTGTAGAAGATCTTTATGAAAAATTAGGTTATAGTCCAGAAGAAGTTGCTATCTCAGAAAATTATATAACACCCCTGCCAGACACTAGAACCCTAAGATAGTTCCCGTTTTAATATTTTATGAGCATTGTTTATTTTTTTGAACATTTCAATATTCCCCCCTTCAACATCAGGGTGATATTTTTTAGCTAGTTCCTTATATTTTTTGTCTATTAAGCCCAGATCCATCTCCTTTCCTTCCACCCCCAGCAATTCTCTAGCTTCCTTACGCATTTCCTCCACTTCTTTTTCTTCCGTAAATTCAGATATAAATTCTTCAAACGTTTTTTTTCCAGTCAGTAAATCCCTAACTTCTAATTCAATTACCTTATATACCACATATAGGTTATCCACATATTTTCGAGCTAATTTATAACTATAATACATTCGATAACCTTCACCATACCAAGTGGCTGATGCTGGCGCATTTTTTATGGCCACTGGCTCTAAATCTAGCATAATATCATCTACAGGGATGCCTATTTTACTAAGCACCTGGATGATGTTATTTTTATATTGGAGAGCTCTTCTATCGTAGGAGTCTTTAGCTAGAAAGAGAGAAAATTCATATCCTTTTAAGCATACAGTTGTCATCTTAGAGTGTCAGAAAAGCCGGCTATTTATAAATGTTGATATCATAAACGGATAAAAAAATTAAGTGAAAATATTAGAGAAGTTTGAAAAATAGTAATTTTGGCAAATATATCGTTTGTTTAATGCCAAAATTACGTTTATTTCAAATTCTCTTTAGAAGTTTGCGGATAAATAATTTAATTATGCAAACTTCTCATTACCTCAATTTAAACCTAATTTTCTTTTGCACAATATTTATATAATTAATTTTTTCTATTAGAGTTATGGGAACAGGAGGAGATCCAGCTGAAACATTCGTTGATTTTTCTATTAAATATACTTCTACTCCGGCTGATTCAGAGATAAAATATATCCGCAAAGAATTAAAAGATATAGCCAGAAGTATAGAGTGGTTAGAAGATTTACCCAACGAAAGCCGAGGGGAAATAAGTCTGGCTGATTATGATATTTGTAATAAATATTTAACCAAAGATAATTCACCTTTGAAAGGAAAAATAACTTTAAAAGTTAATAAATAACTCTAATCCCTTCTTAACGCTTCTACCGGTTCGATTTTAACTGCTTTCCAAGCCGGCATTAATCCGGCTGCTGAACCTACCATGAACGAAAACAATAAACTTCCCCCAATTAGATAAGTAGGGAAAGAAACCTGCAATAAAGTTGTTCCCAAAAAATTTAAGGCAATAAATTCGATGGTTTTTCCAATGCCCATACCTACGGCAACCCCAACTATTCCACCGATTAGACCTAACAATCCCGATTCTAATAAAAATATAACTAAAATATCCTTATTCTGTGCTCCGATGGCTTTCATGATTCCTATTTCTTTAGTTCTTTCCAAAACTGAGGTATACATGGTGTTAGCAATGCCTATACCTCCAACTAGTAGGGAGATGAATGCAATGCCTAATAAAAACGAAGTAATAATGGATAATATACTACCAAAACTATCTAATAATTGTTCCGGCATTAGGATTGTAAAATCTGCTGAATTTTCATCCACCCCCCGGGCTTGCATAAGTTTCTTTTCTGCCCGCTCGGCAACTACTGCTAATTCGGCTTCATCCTCTACTTGAACCACAAAATAGTCTATTCTCTCCGGAATATTAAAAA
This sequence comes from Candidatus Nanoarchaeia archaeon, assembly GCA_035289845.1. Lineage (GTDB taxonomy): Archaea > Nanobdellota > Nanobdellia > Woesearchaeales > GW2011-AR9 > DATDWB01. The sequence continues at coordinate 7,053 of DATDWB010000043.1, forward strand.
CTAATCTAAATTCCTCCAGAGGCAAATAAATCATCCGATCATCAGTTGGATTTCCTAAAGTTTTAACTATTCCCTTGACTTTAAATCCATATTGATCATTAATTAAAATTTTATCCCCGATTTTGACTTCTTGTCCTAAAAAATTATTATATTTATATTGGCTGCCTAAAACTACAACTCCCCTGTCACCCTTAGTTAACATCTGCCCTTCTTCAGCTGCAAACGAACCCGTCTCCATGAACAGATCTACTGAATCAATATCTAATCCCGAAACTAAAGTATAACGAATGTTATTATCTAATTCTATTTTGGCATTGGCAGCAACCGCAAAAGATACTTCTTTAACACCTGAAAGTTTAGTTATTACATCTAAATCAATCTCGGTCAACATTGCTGCACTGCCGGTTCCTAATCCTCCTAACTGGCCTTTGGGCTGGACAAAAAATTTATCTGTCCCTAGCATCCTAAACTGTTCCTCAACCGCGGATTCTAAACCTAAAGACAAACTAACTAAAACAAAAATAGTTGAAATTGAAATCATAATTCCAATTAAGGTCAAAAATGCTCTCAGCCTACGTTTCTGCAAATTCTTGCCTGCCATTTTCAAATAATCTAGAATCATTTTCGCAGAGCCTCCACCGGCGGCAATCGAGCTGCTTGGACTGCAGGGATAATTCCCGATATTATTCCTACTACTAAGGAAAATAAAAGAGCAGTAATAACTAAAGGCCAAGAAATAGTCACTTCCAAACTTATTCCTCCTAAAGCAGCCCCGGCCGCACTGGATATTCCTAGCGCCAGCCCTAATCCAATAACAATACCCACAATCCCCCCTATTAATCCCAATAAACCCGACTCCAGTAAAAAAAGCCCCAAAATATCCTTTTTCTGTGCCCCAATGGCCTTCATAACCCCTATTTCTTTGGTCCTTTCCAAAACTGAGGTATACATGGTGTTAGCAATGCCAATTCCGCCAATAAACAGAGATATAGCTGCAATCCCGGAAACAATTAAATTTACCACCCTAAGAATAGTGTTTACTGCCTGCAAACTTTGCTGCGGAGTCTGCACTGAGAAATCTTCTTCCCCTAACTTTTGTTTTCGATCTTTCCTAAGAGTTTCTTCTATGTCTTCGGCTACTTCGTTTAATATTTTTTGATCGGTGACTTGAACAACTATAAGATCAATTTCAGTATCAAGATTAAGAATTCTTTTCAAATCTTCTTCCGGCAGAAATATAACATAATCCAGTATAAAACTGCCTGAATTTTTTAAAATACCGGCAATTTCAAAATCTTCACCTTGGAGGGAAATACTTTTTCCAACTTTTATATTTTCACTTAAGGCCTCTTCTTGCGCTAAACCCCAACCCACCAAAACTGTTCCTAGATCGTTCTCAGTTAGAATTTCTCCCTCTGCAATTTGTAAATTAAGAGCATCGTAGATTATATTAAGTTGACCATCATTTCCCGGCAGAGAAGAAATAGATAAAAATTCAGTTATTTCATCGGTTTCAACTTTTGCCATGCGAATAAATCTAGGTATGGCTTCTTCAACTCCATTAATTGAATTTATTAACTCCAAATCAGAATTGGTTAATTGGCGTACTGCCGTTGATCCGGGAGGTCCAAAGCCCGTACCGGTATTTTCAATCAGCAATTTATTGGTGTCCAGAGTGCCAAATTGTCCCAGAATTGCCTTTTGCAGACCAGAACCTAAAGAAATTAAAGAAACCACGGCGGCAATGCCTAAGAAAATACCCAGCATGGTAAGCCATGATCTAAGGCCGCGTTTCCGTAAATTTTTTATGGCTAAAAGAAAGTAATCGCTAATCATAGTTAATTAGGTTTACTTCTCCTTCTCAAGAGTTTCTTTTTTTCGAAGCCGTTTTCTGCGTTGATGTTTACGGACTGCTTTCCAAACAATAAACCCAACTACTAGCATCAATGCTCCAAGGAAGTATTTTCCTAAGCTGCTGGATTTAATAATTCCTAAAGCCAAAGCTTCTTCAGGTGAATATACTGTAACTGGTAAGATTACATTTTTAGTTTCTTCCTGATTTTCAAAATTACGGTAGGTGACTACCGCTCGGAAAAATTGTTCCCCGCTGGCTCCATAGATAACCTCAAAATTAGCCGTTTCGAAATCATCAGATTCGACTGTTCCAAGGTAAACTTCTCGATCAGATAGTAAAGTTAACCCTTCTGGCACAATGGTTACGGCAACAAATTTAGCTTCAGCATAACCTTTGTTAACTATTTTAAACTTAACTTGTGTGGGTGCATTTACTACCGCCTTTTCTGCAGTAACAGTATAAGATAACTCAGGATCACCAGTAATTCTCAATCCAATTGTTCCTGAGACCTTATTTATGGCTTTATCATTTTCTAATTGATAACTTAATACATAGGGAATTTCATAATCGCCCGGTTTAGCTGAACTAGATGCCCTAACCTTAAACGAAAATTTATTAGTTCTACCATCCCTAATCTGATCTTCAGATTGCGCCGATGACCCTACCGGTGACAGCGGCAATCCGGCAAAATTTAAACTCAGGGCTGCATTTTCCATATCTTCATCAAAATCATTGTAAACTTCCAGCAAAATTTGTCCTTCCTGTCCTGGTTCTAAATCACTTACATACTCCGTATCTACTATGGCTGCAGCGGCAAAATTAAGTGATAATACTAATATTATAATCCAGATTAGTAGTGTTGGTTTCATTTTTTTGTCCCCCATTTGTTATTAATCTTAAATGTAATTTTTTCAATTTTTCCATCTCGCATCCAGTAAATTTTCCGGGCATGCTTCTGCGCCAATTCTGGATCATGAGTAACCATGATGATAGTTTTTCCATCTTCATTTAACTTTTTTAAAAGATTCATTACTGTATCCCCTGTTTTGGTGTCTAAATTTCCAGTAGGTTCATCGGCCAGTATAACCTCCGGGTCATTGGCTAAAGCTCTGGCAATAGCTGCCCGCTGCTGCTGTCCACCGGAAATTTGGCTGGGATAATGATCACTGCGGTTGCTTAAATCAACTAAAGCTAAAAGTTTCTCTGCTCTTTCCTCCCTATCTTCGGCGCTTACTCTCTGAAATAAAAGCGGCAGCATTACGTTTTCTTTTACGGTTAAGTTGGAAATAAGATTAAAACTTTGAAAGATAAACCCAATTTTTCGTCCTCTAATCTGGGCCAGCTCTGATTCATTAAACTCAGCAATGTCCTCGCCTTCTAGGAATATTGTCCCCCTGGTAGGCAGATCCAAAGAACCAACCAGATTCATGGAAGTTGATTTTCCACTTCCTGACGGACCCATGATAGCCGCAAAATCTCCTTTCTCAATTTTCATAGAAATGCCGTCTAAGGCTTTAACTAAAGATTCACCCATGGGGTAATACTTTTCCACATCCTGCAGCTCTATTACTAGCATAAGTGATTATTTAAAAGTAGTATTTAAAAGGTTTTGGTGGAAATTGCTGTAAAAATAAAGATAAAAAACGAACAGCTTCTAGATTTAATAAGTATTTTACAAAAAAAATTAAGGCAAATATCGTTGGTTAAAATTCCTTGTTCTAATGCTTCTATCTTAATTGTTGAAGCTCTGTATTAATTGTTTAAATAAATCCTCATTTTTCACTTTGAATTCTGAATAGAGTGAACCCATTCCCCAACCAGTTCCAATATCACCCTCAATTTTAAAAGTTGAATCATATGACTCCCCACCACAATTATGTCCAGTATCACCCTCAACTGTAACAGTTGAATAGACTGAATTAGATCCGCATTGATCTCCAGTTATTGTAAAAGTTGAATTGATTGAATTTGTTCCGCACCCATGTCTACTCCTTCCCTACCACTGCTTCTAAATCCCTGCGTCTTCTCTTCTCTACTCCCCAAGAAATTACATTGGCAGCTGCAGTTATTGCTGCGGCCTCCCAACTCCAAGCCCAAGCCATTATTGGAGCCAGCGCACTCACCGGAACCGAAGTCGCATACAATCCCATCCGGCCAAAACTCTTCAAATGATCAATAAAAGTGCCCTCTTTCCACGTGCCTTCTTGATTTAGCCTATCTTGGATTACTCGTCTAACCGTCGGTCCAGCTAAGACCGAACCAGTCACATAGGCCGCAGCTTCTACTGGTAAAATCACTATCTCCTGGCCTATTTTGTAAGATAAATTAGCAAAATTTGCAGTTTTAACTGGAGCTGGATCTAACTTAGAATCTTGAACAGGATAATTAGTGTAAGGTTCCATTTAGACCTTAAAATGACTTCTATTTAAAAAGGTTAGGTATTTTATCCCTTATTAGTGATACCTAATGAAAGTTTATTTATTAAAGTAGAATATTTATATATCTCCAATATTTCTTCAACCTATGGTCCATACCAAACCAATTTGCCCGGAATGCAAATCTAAAAATGTAGAAATTGTGGCTGATGACGGGCTGGATTTTCTTAAATGCAGTGATTGCGGTTTAAACGAGTTAGAAGGCGACGAAGTTCTTCCGGGACAAAAAACCAGCCAGCGGGAGAAGGGACGCTACAGTCCTTACAAAACCGGCGGCCAGGGGAGAAGTAAGAACTAAAATGGTCCGTTCCTTGGAAGGAAAACATGGTGAGTACTATGAAGCCATACTCCAGTTGAGAGAAGTTGAAGAGAAAGTAGTAACTTTTACTGATCAAGAGATTAGAAGAATAAAATTACCGGTTACTAAAGTTATGCCAGTACGTAATGGATGGGATTATTATTTGGCCGACAACGAACTTACCCGCTCGCTGGGAAAAACCCTGCAGCAAAAATTTGGCGGAAAATTAGCAGTAACCGCCAGTTTGTTCGGAAAGAAAGACGGCAAGGATATTTATCGGGTGACCGTATTGTTCCGGGGATTAAAATTCTCCCGCGGCCAGGAAGTAATTTATCACGGAGAAAAATGCACGGTAAAAGCTCTAGCCAAGGATATTTTATTGCTGAGTTCTAAAAGCGGTAAAAAAATTCATGTTCGCTATGAGTACATGAAAGACATAAAAGTAGTTGAGGAATAATAAATGAGTATGTCCAAAAAAATCTTACTAACATTAATCCTATTCTCAGTTCTAATCTGCCTAGCCCAAGCTCAACCCGAAATCTATCAATTAAAACTGTTAGCGGTCGAAGACAATGGGGAAGAAATGTACGGCAGCGATGCTGATTTATTATTGGAACTTAAATCTGGATCCGGCCGGGTGTTCTTGGAAACTTTCCCTTTAACTAAAATGGACACCCAAATTTCTACTCGGTTTGCCAAAGATATCGCCTGCAGCCATTTCAAGTTAAATTGTGATAAATATGATTTTATATATACTATCAAATCCAAATCTAATATTATCGGCGGTCCCAGTGCCGGAGCAGCCATCGCGGCCTTAACTGCCATTGCCGTATTGGATTTAGAATATGACCCTGCCGTAGCGGTTACCGGCACAATCAATTCTGGGGGGATCATTGGGCCGGTAGGAGGAGTAAAAGAAAAATTAGAAGCTGCTTCAAATATTAAATTGAAAAAAGTTTTAATCCCCAAAGGAATATCTCTTCAGCAAAAATTTGACGAAAAGGAAGGAAATTTTACGGGTATAGACTTGGTAGAGTACGGGAAGAATAATTTGAGTTTAGAAGTAATAGAATCTTTAAGTTTAGATGAGGTAGTATTTCATTTAACGGGTGCTAATCTTAACCCTAAAAATTTAACCCTTATAGAAAATGAAGAGTATAGCACCATAATGGATAGTTTACGCCGCAAAATTTGCCAAAGAACAGATACTATGTTGGAGCAAATGGAACAAGAAAACCTAATTTTAAAACCAGAAACTTCTGCCAGCGTCCAGCAATTGCTTGGCCGCTCTATTAATTCTACGGCTGAAGGAAATTTTTATTCCGCCGCCAGTTTCTGCTTCAGCGCCAATTTGGAATTGAAACGAGCATATTATGATCTAAATTCCCCTAGACAGGGAATAATCTTTAATCTGCAGAATAGCTTAGCTAAAAAAATAGATTTACTACGAAAAAATTTGGCTGAAGAAAAAATAGAAACCATTTCCGATTTACAGACCTTGATGATAGTAAGTGAAAGAATAAGAGATGCTCAGGAGCAAATTGAAACTTTGCAGGAAAAAAAAAACCTTGCTAAAGCTGAAGCTGCAACCGAATCATACCGCTTGTTGGCCTACGCTGAAGAAAGATATTTTTCCGCTGTAACCTGGAAAGAATTCTTCAACATGAGCGGCCAGAAATATCTGCTTAATGAAGAACAGCTCAAAAATTCCTGCCTGCAAAAAATTTCCGAAAGCCAGGAACGCTACCAGTACGCCAGCTTTTTTGTAAGTTCGGATTATACTGGCAATATTGTAACCAAAATTGATACTGCCCAAAAATCAATGCAGGAAAACGATTTTATTTTATGCCTGATGCAGGCTTCTCAAGCTAAAGCTGACAGTTCGGCCCTTTTAAGTTCTATCGGAGTAAGCGAAGAAGCATTTGCTGAACTGCTGCAGGAGAAAATACAGGCTGCAGGAAGAGTTATTGCTGAAAACATTGCTGAGGACACTTTCCCCATATTAGGTTATTCTTACTATCAATACGCTAAAACCTTGCAAGAAAGTGATCCTTATACTGCCCTAGTTTATACTGAATATGCTTTAGAGATGGGTGAATTAGGGATTTATTTCCCGCAGGAGAAAACTCAACCCTTATTTGAAATCGATGAAGATTGGATTTTAGCCGGAAAAGGTTTTCTGCTGGGGTTCTTTGTAGCGTTGTTAATTGTGCAGTTCAGAAGAAAAAGAAAGAAGTATGGTTTTATATAAAGTTATCTTAAGAGACGCTATGGCTTCTATCTTTAATGATTTTAGCTTTTCCTTTCAACTTCGACTTAGTCTTCCCCAGCAGCTTCTTGAACATAATTGAGGATATGACCGTAGTCAAAAAAGCAGTTATAACTAAAGAAGTAAAAATACCCGTAGAAATTATGCCGCTGCTAAGCGCTAAAGCTGCAATCACCAATTCGATATCTCCTTTAGGGGTTAGTCCCCATCCTACAATCCATCCTTCCCGCCATTGGCCGCCGCTAAGCAGAACCGCAATCAAGGAACCGCCCACTGTTCCAACGATGGATATCACCAGCAGTAATAAAATAAATCCTATCTGTGATCCAATTAAAGTCAAGTCCGCATTCATCCCTACCCAAACAAAAAACAGGGGAATTAAAAATCCAAAGGAAAATAAATGAACCGAATTAGCGATGTCGTGTTCTTCCCAGTCGGGTATTTTTTTCTCGCCAAAAATAGTCTGCCTAACTATTATTCCCGCGATCATCGCTCCCAATATTAATCCCAATCCTAAAAATTCAGCTAAGGAAGCAATTAAAATAACTATCAGCAATGAGCCTGTAAAACGAGCGGTGCTAGATTTTTCCCGATCAAAATAACTTAACCCATAAGGTATGATCCAGTTGCGGGAAGCAATGATAATTACTAAGAAAATTAAAATTTCCAGCAGTAATTGAAGCAATGACTGATGGCTGACTGCCACTTGGAATAAAGAGAAAATCACTGCTACTAAAACTATCTCAATTATATCATCAACTGCTCCTGCGCCAATGATTAAGTTCCCAATTCTGGATTTCAAAGCTTTCATTTCTTCCAGGATATCTAATGAAACTGATTGAGCGCTTACTGCCAGGCATATGCCAATGATTATGCTTATCAAAGCAGTAAATCCAAACACAAATTTCATGATCAGAATTCCTAAAATTAGTGGAATGGCCGTATTAAAGAAAGAAATTAACGCCAGTTCTTTAATATTTTTGGTGAAGGCCCGAAAATTTGTTTCCAAACCTACATAATAAAATAACAGGATTATTCCTAAATTAGCCAAGAAGGAGAATATCTTCAAGTTTTCTTCCCCCAATAAATAATCTTTGATTATTGGTACCCCTAAAATTAATCCTGTAAAAATTTGTCCTACTACCCTCGGTAGACCCAGTCGTTTAGAAATCTCGCTGAATATGTACCCCAAGCTTAACGCTAGGAAAACTAATATTAAAGCTGACACCATCTTTTTAAAATACTAATATTACAGTATTTATATAGTTGTTGGATGGTTGCTTTTACCCTTAAGTTATATCAGAAATAAAACTTTACTAGTCAAAATGCTCGTGACCACTCGCCAGCAAGTGGGAACTGTGCATTTTGACGCCAGAATTCCACTGTGTATTCCACTGTGTTTTTGACCACCGGTCAATATCAAGTCACTATCGTTTGTGAATTTCCTAAGGAAATGACCAGTAGGATTCTACAGCTTAAACTAAAATAAGATAATAAATATAATTTAATATAATTCTCAATCAAAGGATTATAAAAACCCCTTGCCAACCCTAAGGTCGGCTCGGGGAAAAAGAGGTGATAGATGTTTACTACTTGAGAATAGCCACTTATATATAAATCTTTCGATAAGTTGAGTATTTAAAAGTGGTGAAACGATAAGGATTTATAAATAGGGGTTGGAAGCAGAAATGTTCAGATTATATCTCTTAAAAATAGACATTAAAGTTATTTATCATTTAAGAGCTTTGTGAAATTGATTTCTAGGAAAATCTATCACTATCTTGCAAGTTAACTTTTTATACCCTGAAGATTTGGCTGTAATATGTACTGTCAAAATGCTCGTTACCACCATCGGTCAATAGATCAGCGGCATACTACCTCCACCGGGCCTAGAATAATAAAAATAGTTTCCATTTTGGCCTTATTTTTACTTTTCAGCCCTCTAGCTATAGCCTCAACTCTTCAAGGCTCAATTTATAATTCTCAATTAGAGCTGGAAATAGATGTGGTGGTTGAAATTGATACCCTGCCGGCGCAAAAATTTCTTTCCAAAGACGGGGCTTATACCTTTGAACTGCCTTTAGGAAAATACACCTTAACTGCCTGGAAAGGATTTACTCAGATAAAAGAGGAAATAGAGATAGTTAAGGAAGGAACCTTTGTCTTGGATTTGTTCCTGGTGGAAGATTTTTCTGCTGAAAATGAGTTATGGACTGGAACTACGGAAGAAATTGGTGAGGTGGAAGAATTGCTTTCAGAAAAAAAGTATTCTGCTTGGAGATACGCTGTGGGCGGGCTGATAGTTATCCTATTAATCTGGAGAATCATTTATTATCGTAAAAAGTATGGGTCGTTAAGAAAATTTATTAAAAAATCAAAAGAAGAGCAGAGCAAGACTCCGGAACAGCACCGAGAAGATCTGGCTAACGAACCGGGGTACATAGATCGAGCTTTGAAGATAATTACTGACCATGATGGCCGAATAAACCAAAAAGAATTACGCAAAGAAATGCTGCCTTTGTCTGAATCAAAGGTCAGTTTGATCATTACCGAATTAGAGTACCGAGGCAAAGTGGAAAAGGTTAAGAAGGGGCGGGGAAACGTTATTTTACTGAAGTGATTTTTGCCAGGCTTAGTAGAAAGAGTCCGTCTAGGTCAAGATTGTCAATGATTATCGCAGATAATCTTGACTTGACCAGACGAAGCAGACCATGTTCCTATACTTTAGTTTAGAGAAGTTTGAAAAATAGTAATTTTGGCAAATATATCGTTTGTTTAATGCCAAAATTATGTTTATTTCAAATTCTCTTTAGAAGTTTGCGGATAAATAATTTAATTATGCAAACTTCTCTTTAGGGTGGGGGTACATGAAAATAAACAAAGATTTATTTTCAGGACAGAAATGTGAATAAGTCACATTTCTTGTCTGTGAAGTAGGACTCTTTCTACAGAGCCTTTTTGCCACAAATATTTATAAATTCCTTACTAACTTAATTATGATTATATGGATAAGTATGAACAAAGTCCGGGGTACATTCTTTATCGAAATATTCCCTCCAACATTACCCGCCAGAGAGAGGAGGAATTGGGGCAGATTATTTACCAATCCCATCAGCAGCTGCTTGATAAATTAACCCGGCTGTCTCCCAAATCACTGCACCGAGTTTTGCCTTCCGGCCTGCAGGAATCAAATCTGGAGCAAATACAGGAATATTTTGAGGAAGAAAATAAATGGTGGCGGTGTTCCAAATTGGCCCGGCAGTATCTACATCGAACTTCCAGGAAAATTTTGCACTTGGAAGAAGAAAAAAGTACACTTCCAGAAGAATCTCTTGAACAAAAAAAAAAGATAGACCATAAAATTTATCTCCGCCGGCGCAATGCCAAAGAAATAAAATTAATTTTAGACCAGTTGGATGATGCCCGGAATGAACTTACCTTAAATCATATACCCATTGTCTTGAAAGGTTCTTACAAAACTAGAATTGGTACAGAAGTGGAAGACCTTCTGCAGGAAGGATATCTTGGCCTAGTTAAAACTGCGGAAAGATATGATCCTCGTAAGGGCAATCTATTTTCTACTTATTCCCAGCTTTGGGTTAGACAAACTTTGGATAGGTTCCAAGCCAATACCGGACGGGTGGTCCGTCTGCCAGTCCATGTTAGGGGAGAATTGAAAAGAATTTATGACATCGAATCCGGGCTGGCCCATAAGCTAATGCGCCCCCCTACTTCAGAAGAAACTCTTGAAGAATTAATTAAGCTGGGGATTAAGATTACCGATAAAAAATACCAGTTTTATCGCCGAATATCTACCCCTGCTTTTTCCCTGGACCAGGCTATAATTGGAGTTGAGAGTGAGGATATTGGGCCTTTATCTGAAGCTTTAACTAACGCTTCTGCTCTGGAACAAATGGAACAATTTGAAATCAATGATTCATTATATAAGATTTTAGAAAAACTTCCTAATATTATACCCCCCTGCCTCCAGTGGATGAAATGGGATAGAGATGTAGAAATATTTTACCATAAAGTTGGCTATACTGGGCCTGAAAATCCCTTAGATCCCCAAAGTACCAAGGAAGTGGCTGCTAAGTTTGGACTTTCCAAACCGGGAGTCGAATTAGTTCTCCGAAAGATCAACGAGGCCATTTCAAATTCCAAGCTGGGCCGGGAGATAAAAAAAGGCCTAAATTGGAATCTTAGTAAAAAAAACGGGTAAGCCATCCCCACAACAATCTTTTTAAATAAGACCGTATTAAACCCCTATGATGAAATTTCCAACTTATGATGTTCCAAAGATAGAATCTGAGTTAATTAAATATTGGCAAAAAAACAAGACTGTTGACCGCCTGCGATCAAAGAATTCTAAAGGAAAAAAATTTTATTTCCTGGATGGTCCTCCTTACACTTCCGGAAAATTCCACCTAGCCCATGCCTGGAATTATTCTCTTAAGGATATAATTTTAAGATACAAGCGGGCAAAAGGATTTAAGGTCTGGGATAGGAATGGTTTTGATGTCCACGGCCTGCCTACCGAACATAAGGTCATGGACAAGTATAGTCTTAAGACTAAGGAAGATATCCAAAAATTTGGGGTAGATAAATTTGTATCGGAATGTGAAAAATTCTGCCTAGAGATGGCTAAAGTTATGACTAAGGATTTAATTCGAATGGGAATATCCTTTGACTTATCCAATCCTTATATGGCCCTTAAACCAGAATTTATGGAAGGTGAATGGGATCTTATCAAAACTGCTTGGGAGAAAAAAAATCTTTACTATGGAAAAAAAGTTCTAACCTGGTGCCAGCACTGTGAAACTGCCATCGCTAAGCACGAATGTGAATATCAAGATATAAACGATAAATCTATTTTTGTAAAATTTGAATTGAAGAATAAAACAACCTCTAACAAAAATGATAAATCAAAAGAATTCTTAATAATCTGGACTACCACTCCTTGGACCATTCCTTTCAACCTGGCAGTAATGGCTGGACCAGAAATAGATTATGTTAAAGTAAAAGTTGGATCAGAAGTATGGATTTTAGCTAGATCATTGGCTCAGAGAGTTGTTGAACTGGCTGCCGGGCAGGAAAAAAATAAAGAGGGTACAGTTGGAACTTCTGGATTAAAAATCTTGGAAGAGTTTAAAGGTAAAAAACTGGAAGGAATTGAATACCTTCATCCCCTGGCTAATTATATTTTTCAATACCAAAAGATAAAATCGGAACACCCTAAAGTTCATACTGTAATCTTAAGCCAAGAATATGTTGATACTCTCGCTGGTTCAGGATTAGTTCATGCTGCTCCAGGATGCGGACCGGAAGACCAAGAAGCTTGTAAACCATATAACATCCCTCCATTTAATAATCTAAGTGAGAACGGTTACTTTCCTAAAGAGATGGGAGTATTGGCCGGGCTGAGAGCAAAAGTTGACGATGAAAAATTTAGGGAATTTTTGAAGAAAGAAGATAGTATTGTAGCCATCCAGACGGTAAAACACGAGTATCCTCATTGCGGGCGGTGCAAGAACCCGGTAATTTTCCTGACCACATCCCAATGGTTTTTCCGAGTTGAAGAGATTAAGAATAAAATTTTACATGACAACCAGCAAGTTAACTGGGTTCCCGACACTGCTTTGAATGCCTATGAATCCTGGATAAGTAATTTAAAAGATAATTCCATCTCTCGGCAGAGGTATTGGGGTACGCCGGTCCCAATTTGGATCTGTCAGAATAAAAATTGCGGGCAGATAAAAGTAATTGGTTCGCGTCAGGAGATAAAACAATCCGGACAAAAAGTTCCCCAGAACATCCACCTTCCTTGGATTGATAAAATCAAGTTCAAATGCCGCTGCGGTGGCGAGATGAAACGTGTTCCAGATGTCATTGATGTTTGGGTAGATGCTGGAACTGCCAGTTGGAACTGCCTGGACAACGATCCTAAAAAAATTAAGGAACTATACCCCGCGGACTTAATTCTGGAAGCTCGGGAACAAACCCGACTGTGGTTCAGCCTGCTTTCGATCTGCTCCTATCTGTACTTAGATCAACCATCTTTCAAAAACGTTTATGTTTATGGAATGCTGAATGATATTGAAGGCAAGAAGATGAGCAAGAGTTTGGGGAACATAATTTCTCCTTATGAATTGATAGACAAGTACGGAGTCGACGTACTGCGTAATTACATGTGCCAGAATAATGCGGGTGAAGACATTAAGTTCAGCTGGGATGAATGTGTGGTTAAACAGCGGTCACATTTAATATTATGGAATCTGCATAAATTGCTAATAAACCTGGCTCAGGAAAATGATCTGAATCCTTTTGATAACAATGCTTTTGAAAACCAAGATTGGTTTAAAGAAAAAAATAATAAAAGATATCTTTATACTGAAGAAAAATATATCCTCTCCAAGTTAAATTCAACTATTAAAACAGTTGCAGAACTATTTGAAAATTATAATCTGGATAAAACCATTGCTCCGCTGGAAGACTTATTCTTGGAACTTTCCCGGACTTACATCCAAATAGTCAGGGAAAAAAGTTCAGTTGGAAGCAGGGAAGAACGTAAAGCGGTAGTATACATCTTAGCCAAAGTGTTATTGGAATGCTTAAAAATGTTCGGCGTAATAGCTCCTTTTATCTCGGAAGCTATCTACCTTAACCTGCGCGGTGAATTTTCTGGTAAAAAAGTTTTGAAAGAAACCAGTATCAGCCACTATCCTTGGCCGGAAGCGGATAAATCCTTAATTAATTTGAGTTTAGAGCAGGAGATGGAAATTAGCAAAAATATTATTCAAGCCGCTCTGCACGCCCGGGAAAAAGCCAAGCTGGGGTTGAGGTGGCCGGTGGAAGATATTATTATTGAAAGTTCAAACCCCGAAGTATCTAAAATGATAAAAAGTTTGGGTGAAATTATAAAATATCAAATTAACGTTAAGAACATAAAACAGGTAGTTTCACTTCCCGGAGGAGGCGTTAGTTTAGAACCAGATCTAGCTAAGATTGGCAGAACCTATGGGCAATTGTCACCTAAGATAATTGCTAAGTTAAGTTCAGAAAATCCTAAGTCCATTTTTGATAAGATAACTAAACATAACCTCTATGAATTTAAACTGGGTGGAGAAACTATTAAAATTTCTCCCGAAATGATTAGATTTAAACGTACTTCTCCGGAACCATATTTATCTGCCGAAAGTAAGAATGGCCTTGTTTACTTGAATACCAAATTAAACCCTCAATTAGAAGCCGAAGGTTATTCCCGGGAAGTTATGCGCCACCTTCAAGAATTAAGAAAGAAAGAGGGATTGCAAAAAACAGATCGAATTAATTTAATCCTTAAATCTAGTCCAGATATGGTTAAGCGATTAAGTTTATTTAAATCAGAAATTAAAGATAAAGTCGGAGCCGAAAAAATAGATCTCCTCTCCGAAGCCGGAAAAGTTTCCGGAAAGAGTAAAGCTGAATTAAAGGTTAAAGAAGAGAAAGTTGAAGTATGGTTCTAGAGATACCGAACCGGCCTTGGCTTCGAGGCGGAATTATGGGTGCTGTTCAGGGCCATACGGCTCTGGACAGCCCCCCAAAAAAGTAATATTTATATAACCAAAAACATATCATCTCCTGATGTCAGACGTATCTATACCACCCATAATTTTACGTTATACTGGACCATTTGATTATGAATTGGTTTATTCTAGCCTGGTAAGCTGGGCTAAAAATTACGGCTATTTTTGGTATGAGACTGGATATAAACATAAAGTTCCGTCGCCTTCCGGAGCCGAGCAAGAGTATTCCTGGAAAGCCGAGAAAAATGTCACGGAATATGTTAAATATGAAGTCAAGATCGAACTCCATACTTGGGATACCCGGGAAATGGAAGTTTTAGTTAATGGCAAGAAAAAGATGATGGCCGACGGCCGGTTAGAATTTACCATCAATGGAAAAGCCTATTTAGATTGGCAGAAAAAATTTGGTCAAGGAAAATTTTCCCAATGGCTGGGAAAAATATATCAGAAAATGTATTCCAAAAACATAGAAGGAGTATATGTAGACACCTTATATTACCGAATTTGGGACTTGCAGGCGATGCTAAAAAAACTTCTGGATTTGCAGACTAAAAAACACGCTTATAAAGGCTATTTAAAAGAAAGTTAGTAGCAGATTAAAATATAGAGAATTTGAAAAATAGTAATTTTGGCAAATATATCGTTTGTTTAATGCCAAAATTACGTTTATTTCAAATTCTCTTTAGAAGTTTGCGGATAAATAATTTAATTATGCAAACTTCTCTATATTAAAATCTGATCAAAAAGCTTTTAAACTAATCTAAGTAAAGCTTTAATTGAATTTATATGGAAAAGCGACATTCAAAAGAACCGCTGTTAACCGCCCGATACAGTGAAGAGTATGTGGGTGATTTTTACCAAAGAGTAAGAATTTGCAATTTCGTACGGGACTATTTGCCTTACACCCCGGATAATTTTATATTCCACAGCCAGGGGTTATGCTACCAACGGTACTGGAAATTTAATAATGAAAATAAGAAAAAAAAACTAAAAGAAACTCTGCCATGTCCTCCGGAAGAATATTTTGAGGAATATTTATTAAATCAAGATGGAATTTACTGGCTCCGAACCAGGCTGCCTCGACCTGGATTGAATGAAGTTCTTTTAGAAGAAAACCTTAGGATGATAGAATTGTATAAGCCAGACCATTTTTTATTCCGTCCGAAAATTTTACATTTTGGTCCTAGGTCAGTTTATGCCTTCAATGAAGATGATGACGGCTGGAAGTGCTTATTTTATCTTCCTCAGATTAGCAAAACTTCAGACAACATGGACCGCCGGTCTAGGTTTGGGATCAAAGAAAATTTAAGTAAGGTTTCCAATTTTCAGATGGTAATCCCGGCTAAATATAGAAAAAAATTTGATATGTTATTTTATGAACCGCTTGATCAGTTAATTTATTTTGGAAATCCTCCCTCTAAGAAGGAGTCAAATGATAAGAATGAAAAATCCAAATACAAAGATACGGAAATTGATGATTTCGAAGAGTATGAATAACTGAAAAGACTTGACCTTAATCTAATCACCACTTAATAGCTCTTCCCAAAATAGAACCAAACTTTTCCTTTATCCGCACAAGAGAAACATTTTTGGCCTTTAGCTGGCTGCTTAAGGGGTGAATTCAGTGATTTTGCGCCGGTTCTCTCCTTAAATTTTTCTTCACAGCTGGGCTTGCCGCACCAGTAAGCAAAAATAAGTTTATCTTCTTTAATTACTTTTTCAGCAGCTTTAATATCATCTACTTTAACTATGCTGGACTTAAGATTTTTTTCGGCTTTATGGAGCATATCTTTCTGAATATTGTCTAACAGTGAGCTGATTACTTTTGCCAGGCTAGTTAAAGAAACTATTTTCTTCTCCCCCGTATCCCTCCTTACGGCCACGGCCTGTTTTTGTTCTAGATCTCTTGGTCCAAGTTCTATTCTTATAGGGACTCCCTTCAACTCCAACTCATTAAATTTCCAGCCGGGGGAATAACCTTCCCTGGAATCTATCTGAACCAAAATACATGACTTTTCCAATTCTGATTTAATTTTTTGGGCCTCTTTTAGAACTTTGGTTTTAGAATTATCAAACAGGATGGGTACTATCACTACCTGGGTTTCGGCTATTTTAGGAGGTATAACTAAACCTTTATCATCTCCATGTATTCCCACCAAAATTCCAATCATCCGGGTAGTTATAGCAAAAGTATTCTGCCAAACTGCTTGCTTTTTTCCTTGGTTGTCAGTAAAATTTATGTCAAAAGCCTTAGAAAAATTCTGACCATCATGGTGAAAGTCCGGACCTTGAATCCCTTTCCCAGTAGGCATCAAGAATTCCAGGGAGATAGTATATTCCGCTCCCGCAAACTTTTCTTTTTCTGATTTTTTACCAATCAGGGATGGAAGAGCCAGGTAATTTTCACACAAATCCTTATAGATAGAGATTATTTGCTCTCCTTCAGCTTCGGCTTCTTTCTTGGTGGCAAAACAGGTATGCCCTTCATTCCATAAAAATTCCCGTCCGCGTAAAAAGGGGGTGGGATGTTTAAATTCCCACCGGACTACGTTGTTCCATTGGTTTAACCTTAGTGGCAGGTCATTATAGGACCTTATCCATTTAGAGTACGAGTCATACATTATAGTTTCGGAAGTCGGCCTTATGGCTAATCTTTCCCCTAATTTAGTATCCCCGCCATGAGTTACCCACGCTACTTCGGGAGCAAAATGGGCAATATGGTCGGCTTCTTTCTGCAGCAAACTCTCCGGAATAAAAATTGGAAAATAAGCATTTTTTATTCCAACTTGTTTAAATCTGGCATCAACAATCTGTTTGATCCTCTCCCAGATAGAGTAAGAAGCCGGTTTATATACTATACAGCCCGAAACTAGAGAATAATCCGCCCAATCTGATTTAAGGATAACTTGAGTATACCATTCCGAAAAATCAGCTTCCTTTTTTACAGTTATTCCCTTAGTGTCAGCATCTTTTTTAGCCATTACAACCTAATAAATCAACTTTTTTTATAAAATTATCCAAAATCAGAACAGGGGGTAAGAATAAAAAAAATGGAAAAAAGAATAAAAAAATAAAAAAATAAAAAATCCCGCCCAAGGGGGTCCTTACAGGGGGTGGCGTAAGAGAAAGAATGGGCTAGGATTTTTTAAGTGTGATACCTCTTCGATTTCCGATCTTAAACTAGTTCAATGCCTAATTCCCGACTCAAGGACTTAGCCCGATGTTCTGACCGCCTATTGTCGACCTTACCCAATATCCAAGGAGAGTTGACTCCCGTGATTATGGTCATCACCGTCATCTTGCCCTTCATGTCATCACTTACTCTGGCTCCCCAGATTACGTTAGCATCGTCATCCAGAGATTCAGTAACCAATTCACCAATCCGGGAAACTTCATCCAAAGTCATGTCTGGACCACCCGTAATATGGATCAAGGCTCCGGTGGCTCCTTCATAGTTGATGTCCAATAGGGGGTTAGATAAGGCTCCTTTAACTGCTTCTTCTACCCGATTATTGGTATCTGAACTTCCTACTCCAATAGCCGCTACTCCTCCGTTAGACATAATAGCCTTAACGTCAGCATAGTCCAGGTTTACCAGGGAAGGCACAGCAATGGTTTCTACAATACCTTTAATCATGGTTGCCACTAATTCATTAGCTACTGCGAAAGCTTGCTGTATTGGCAAGTTGCCGGCAATTTGAACTAAGCGGTTGTTGTCAATTACAATTACTGTATCGGAAACTTGTCTTAATTGCTGCAATCCAAATTCGGCTTTGTCGCATCGGGCCCGTTCAATGTTGAAAGGCATGGTTACGGTTCCAATTACTATAGCCCCGGTATCTTTAGCTACTTGAGCTACAATGGGTGCACTACCAGTTCCGGTACCACCACCCATACCCGCACATACAAAGACCATGTCTGATCCTTTCAGTGATTCTTTGATTTCACTTAAGGACTCTTGGGCCGCTTCTGCTCCCTTGTTAGGGAATCCGCCACAACCCAATCCTCGGGTGCAATCTTTCCCGATCAGAAACTTATGATCAGCACCAGTTATACCTAAGTGCTGATTGTCAGTGTTAATCGCTATTATCTCTGCTCCTTTTATTCCCTTTCGGTACAGCCAGCCAACCATGTTGTTGCCCGCACCACCTGCACCAATCACTTTAATGTTGGCCTGGTTCATATTTATAAAATCGCCTTGCGGCATACTTCCCATCGCTTTTTCCACGATAAATTCCATTTTACACCACCTCTAAGTTTTCACCCTCACAATTTTTTATTTTGTAGTTGGAGATATATCCTCCAGGATACAAAATAATATATATGAGTATATCTTTTTTATTTCTTATAGAAAATAGTTAACCAAACCATTACCAACCAACTATTTCACTAGAACCAACCAAACTTACAAACTTAAATTGCGACAAAAGTTTACCAGACTTTTGCTGAAAACACCAAACCTGTAAGTAACAAAAGTACAGGAAGTATATAAATATTTTTATTTTCTAGAATATATTTTATTTAAATTAATCGAAAAATAGGCGTTAATTAAACTTAAAGTTTTAAAAAAAGTAAATTAATTTCTAAAGAGAAGTTTGCATAATTAAATTATTTATCCGCAAACTTCTCTAAAATAAATTTCAAAAAACAAATTAACACCAATTAATAACAACGGGATAATAAGCAAGATAGGAACAATCTTAAACCAAATTAATCTTTAATCTTCTTTTACTTTGCTTACTACTGAAGCTGCTGTCTGCTTTAATTTTTCTTTTACCCCCGTAAATTTACGGCTAAGAATCGTGGCAATTTCATGCATATATTTAGCTGGATCACGCATTTTATTTCTCCAGGAATGAAAATAAACTAAGGTTTCGAGTGGATATTTAGGCGGCTTGGAAGGAATATCTTTAGGGAATCCAACTGCAATTATAACTTGAGGGACTACTTTTTCCGGCAGGCGGCATAATTCCTTAACTCCTTCTTCATCAAATCCGCCTACCCAAGTACTTCCTAACCCTAACGATGCCGCCTCTAGCAGCATATTTTGAGCTGCCGCAGCGCAATTTTGAATGGAATATAACTCTTCTCCTCGCTGCCCATAATACCTTTCCGCCTTTTCTAATTCTGCACAAATTACGATTAAAGCTCCTGCGGCTGAGAGTTCATATTGTTCATGAGTTAGATCCACTAATTTTTGCTTGCGTTCCGGCTCTATAAATACTATAAATTTCCAATTTTGAATGTTCCCGCTGCAAGGAGCATGCCTGCCCGCTTCTAAAATACGAGAAATAAGTTCCCAAGAAACATACTTAGGAAAATACTGCTTGATACTGCGCCGGGAGATTATAAGATCTAATATATCATTCATCTTTTTCTCTTAATTTTCTAAAGTATTTATAGTTTACTATCCACCTTCTCGCAAGCTTAATTGAATAATTTACTGGCCAAGTGATAGTATGAATT
Source organism: Candidatus Nanoarchaeia archaeon (assembly GCA_035289845.1). Lineage (GTDB taxonomy): Archaea > Nanobdellota > Nanobdellia > Woesearchaeales > GW2011-AR9 > DATDWB01. Next base: position 26,941 of record DATDWB010000043.1, read on the forward strand.
AGCAGCCTGGCGGAATGCCCTTCCTGTTTTTAAATTCAAATTCCTGTACAGAAAACAAGTTCCAAATTTGGAATTTGTTTCCATGAACGAAATAGTTATAAATTTAAATAATTTTAACTAACTAAAATGGTTAAAAAAGAAATTCTGGCTGCGTTGATAGATCAGCATAAAGCAGCTATTTTACGCACTGTTCTTAACAGCAAGGAAGAAATGTATCTCAAAGAAATTGCTTCTAAAAGTAATGTGCCCCTAACTTCTGCTTTCCGGATTCTGCAGGAGCTCGTGGAACTGGGAATATTCAACAAGCGGGAGTGGAAAACCAGCAAGGTATACAGCTGTGAGAAAAACGAAAAGACCGATTTTTTACGGGAACTGTTCCATGAAGAATTTGATGGGCTGCAAGAATTTGTTCGAGCCGTGGAAAATTTTGCCGGCATCCAGCAGATCATACTTCATGGAGCCCGGGAACAAAATAAAGCCAGTGTCATATTGATTGGAGAATATATCAATTCCAGCCGGATCGATGAAGTTTGCAAGGAAATCAAGAAACTAGGTTTTGACCTAAATTACCTTGCCCTCACCCGAGCTCAGTATGAGCAAATGGATCGAATGGGCTTCTACCCTGAAAAGAAGAAAGTGTTGAAGTGAGATTGTAACTGAACCATAAGTTTCAGTAAAAACGGCCTCCCCTAGATATTCAAATATGGCAATTATAACTATAACTGCCCCAATAATTTAAAAAAAATATAAAAAACAATCAACTCAAGTCCACTTCTTTAGTTTTAGAATCTATTACTTGCTTCTCCCCATCATAAAGAATCAGGGTTATTGTTACTTCAGTTAACTTGCCAACCGTATTTTTGTGGTAAGTGAACCCATCGGGTATAACCGCCGTGTAACTATAAGTTCCTGAGGCTATGGATTGGGACTTGAAATCTACCGGAACTTCTTTCATGAAATCGTCACCGTATCCTTCCACCATCATCAAGAAGTGATGAGGTTTAATTATTCCCCCGGCACCGTTTTTGATACTGTAATCAAACTTGCTGATTTTACCCCAGATACCTTCCTCGCCATAATTGTCTTTAGTGTAAAACTTCCCTAATTCTAAGGTAACCGCTCCACCATAAGTTGTAACTACCGCTTCTTCTACTGGTTCTTCGGTTTGCTCCTCAACTGCCTCAGGCACCGTTTCAGCAGTCGTCTCCGGAGTGGTGCCTTCAGCTGGTGCTGCCTCCGTATTTTCTGCCTCTGCCATCTGGGCTGATTCCGGTGAATTTGTCTCATCACTAGTTACGGCCGCGGAAACTCCATCCGCTGAACCAAATAGGTTAATATTGGTACTAAATCTGCCTAAAGTAAATACTGCTCCTAATAATAATAATACACCTAAAATTTTAGCTATCTTTACCGGGTTAAAATTAATTGTAACCTGGCGTTGATCTGGCTGATTATTAGAAGAGTTGAAATTATCAGAGTTAGAAGACTGAGTTCTAGCTGGATTCCTTTCTGATCTATCGCTTCTTTCTGCTGATTCCTCAAGCTGCCGGGATGGCCGTTCAACTTTTCTTTCCGCACGAACCTCAGCCCTATTTTCTAAGTCCCGACTATTTTTGGCTATTGGCCGAGCATCCCTTGGTTCCTTCAAATCCCGCGAACCTTTTGGTTCATTAGTAATCGACCGACCCGAATCACCATTGGTTCGTTTCAGCATCCGCTGCCTTATTTCCTGAATAGCTGCGGCTTCTTCCGCGCTAACCGACTTATTATTTCTTATCAATGCCATTTTATATTATAAATAACATTATTGATATTAATATCAATAATAAACCTCCTCCTATAATTAGATATGAAACTTGTTCGCCAATTGAAAGAGTTTTAAAATTATTTAATTTTTCGGCAATAAAACTGAAGAAGTCACTTAACTTCCCACCACCTAAATTTAAACTTTCTATAAAACCTAATTTAGTTCTAGTTACAGCCAACAAGTATCACCTATTAGCGGATAAAATTCTGTAATTTAAATAGTTTACTGTTTGGCGGAATTAGATGTAGTGTCTGGGGAAATTAGAAAACTAAGAAAACAAAACTAAAAATTTAATTTAAAGCTTCAGCTGTCGCTTCGCTGGCTAGAGGATTAGGGCCGGATTTGACTACTTTCAAATTTAGCTGCCTTATTGAGGTAGTAACCATTTCTCCACAGACTGTCCTTCTTTTTAACAAACCTTGCTGATCTTTCCGAGTTTTTTTCTTGCGCAGAGCCCGCTTTTTTCCCCGGAAACCAACTCCTTTGCCAATCAATACCTTCTTCCGAGGTTCTTGGATACCTTTCCGCATCGGGAACCCAGCTTTATCTGAACCGCCGGTTAACAAGAATTCATATCCTGGCAGTCCAATTTCAGCACCGGAAACAGTTTGCCCGATTCGTTTTTTTAACAGGTTTTCAGCTTCCAGACCTTTAATTTCCTGCTGGTAAGCTTTACCGTCTTTATCTCCAATTACTATTTTAAAATCCATTTTATTCCTCCCGAGGCATTGAGTCCTTAACAGAACCTCCCGCACGGGGCGCCTCAGCTTTAATTAGCTGTAAATAAGAGGAGTTATTTATAAATGTTCCTTATAGAAATATTCACTCTAAAAATAGTCTAAAAACACTTACTTTCCCAATTCCTTCAACTCGTTGCTCAAAGAAATATGCTCTTCTTTAAGCTTACCCAACTGTTGTTTCTTAAATTCATTGATCTGATTTCTACTTAAATCCCATTCTAAGGGTTTAATCTTGCGTTCCAATTGAAACAGCAGTTCTCTGATTTCAGCCATTCTTTCCAAAGTCATGTTTTAGCTTCAAAAATCAAACTATATAAACCTTTGGTGAGAAAAGTATTTATCCTATATGCTTACTGCAATCCCCAATGCAGGAAAAAACCATTACAATAGTATCTGTAATAATAATAGTCCTTGGCCTAAGCTTCTTGGCCTTTTATATGGATGAATTTAAAGGCCAGGTAGTAGAAAGTATTGATAATATCCCCGCTGCCGAAAAAGTATTTATTCAAGGCCGGGTCAATCGGGTAAGCCTTAATGATAAGGTCATTTTTCTGGAAGTTGAAGGCAAAAAGATAGAAACGATGGATATTGTGGTGTTTGGCGAAGATAATTTATTTATTAAGGAAGGCGATTTGGTGGAAATTTCGGGAATAGTGGAAGAGTATCAGGGGAAAAAAGAAGTTATTGCAGAAGAAATAGTGGTCAAGTGAATAAACACAGAAATCCTGAAATCGCCTACCAACCGTTCGCTACGCTCACTCCGCAGCAAGCTGCGGGGTACATGAAAACCAAAAACTATTGGTTTTCAGTACGTGAAATAGGATAAAATCCTATTTCTGTACAGAAATGAAGTATTTTCTTCATTTCTTGTACTGAAAAAAGATAGTTTTCTTTTTTCATGTATTCGGCGATTTCTAACTCGGATTTATGGTTATTACTCGCTGAACCGTTGCAAGCACACAATGAAGCAATGACTTCATTGGTGTCCCGATGAAATCGTTGTTTCATCGCGGACAACGGGGTATTAGGCCCAGCGAGTAATAAACGTTAAAGGAGAGTGCGGAGCATTTCCAAGTCGTTTCGTGGTCAGATTTAGCGAAGGCAGCCCCGTAAAGACTTCGAGGTTTACGTTTTGGAGTATCAAAAGGCGCTGAAAAAATTTTGGCAAACGTATTGTTTGCCGACCCGACCGAAGATTTTTAATGACCGAAGGGAATATGACATCCTCCCCACCCTAAAGGTCAGGGTATCAAACCCCTATGCGCCTACGGCGCAATAAAAATTGTAGGGAGAGCGCAGCGTGGCTTGAGCCGTAGCGAAAGAGTTTTTCAGCGCCGAGAAGGTAGGGGCTGCCGTAGTTTTTACTTTAGTTCTTTGAGTATAAAATAGTCAATAAATGAAGTTTAGTAAGAATATGTGGGGGTATTTCTATTTTAAAATGTAGCGTTAGGATTACCGGTCATATCGAGACAAGTTAAGTTCCACGATAGAGCAAAACCAATAGCTGCAATATCGCCAAAGGGATCATCTTCGCTTGTTCCGTAATTTTTAATCAGCTTTTTGTATTCTGTTCTTGTTTTTTCTATCGCTTTTCCTACGGGCATCCCAGAAACAAGAGAATGTATCAGAACATGACACACTTTTCTGAATGGAGCCGCGTTCTTATCTTTGTCGGGAACGGCTGATGTTGAATGGTCTCCAACCCACATAAATTCATCACGATAACCAACATACGCTTGTGCACCATGTTGAACAGAGAGTTCTCCCAATGTAACTAAAGAACTACAAGCTAAGGCATATACTACTTTCTTTTCTGTTAACTTAACATTGTCTTTGTCCAGAATTGGTTTATCTTTATGCCCATAAACTGTTTCTTCATCACCATGTCCATTAAAAAAAGCAAGGGTTAAATCATTTGTTGAAAGTGCTCTTTCAACTTCTGTTCTGTTGGCTTTTGAGTCTGCTAATTCTCTAACTCTGATGGTTTTATCTTCTTTTGCTATCTGAACTATCGCTTTAGAAAATGAATACAAATAAGAAGTTTCTTTATCGTGCCGAGGTCTTGTTATTAAAAATTGTTTTGCCATTTCTTGGTCTATTATTGTTCTGCGACCAGAACTTTTAACATATTCATCTGAGCTTGTATAATTTTTTTCCCAAAATCGTCTCCCTGTTCAACATGATTTATCAATTCTTTTATAGATATGTTTCTTTTTGTCCCTAACATTATCTTAGACTCGGGATTTATAGTTTTCAATCTAGCTAAAACCAGTTTTTTCTGCTCTTCGTAAATATTGTCGCTCATAGTATTCCTGTTAATTTCATCTTTTTTAATATCTTGTTGCCTAACTCATTATTATTGGATATCTCAGCATAGGCCACATCCCAGGAATATGGCTTTTCATCTACAATAGCCACTACTTGAGACCGTTCTGGCACTGGTAGATTGGCGTACACTCTCATGAATTTAGCTTTAAGTTCTTCTAATTCTTTCATTTTTTCACCAGTATAAAATGTGAAGGCAGTTTATAAAGATTACTCCAAAATAGTGAGATAATAAAACTATAATAAACACAGAAATCCTGAAATCGCCTACCAACCGTTCGCTACGCTCACTCCGCAGCAAGCTGCGGGGTATTCGGCGATTTCTAACTCGGATTTATGGTTATTACTAGCTGAACCGTTGCAAGCACACAATGAAGCAATGACTTCATTGGTGTCCCGATGAAATCGTTGTTTCATCGCGGACAACGGGGTATTAGGCCCAGCGAGTAATAAAGTAAAATTAAAAAAAAAATTGAAAAAAATTACCTTCCCGTTTTAGTAACATTGGCACTTTTAGTGGAAGTCAATGTTACCGAGAAAGAATTTAGTGCTCCTTCGGTGATTGTCCGGGTGGTAGTGTAGTCTTTATACCATGGCTTGGAAACTTTTACGCTGTGTGTTCCCACTGGTATTCCAGTAAAGGCTTTTGAACTTTCACCATATCCTGAAACCGAATACCCTTTAAAGTTTCCATCGACATACACGCTGGCATTGGCGGGGTTAGAGATTACTAGAAGGGAGCCGTATAACAGATCCATATAACCAAAGTCAACTATGGTTAGTTTTCCTGCTTCAATAACCGGATAAAGTATAGTTTCTTTATATCCAAATTGATTTAACTTAACCTTGTGCTGTCCTGGAGATAAGTTAGCCTTCACTTTTAAACTATTTGTACCAAAATATGTTGTAAAAGCATTATCATCAATATAAAAATATGAGACTTGTGGAGATCGCACAGTTAAAAAACCAGTTGAAAGAGAAGAGAATGTTATAGGATATAGTATAGTTGTAATATTTGTTGTTTTTCCTTCTTCAATAAGCGGATAATGTACACTTTCCGGGTATCCTACCTTAGATAACTTAACTTCATGAGACCCTGAAGACAGATTACTAATCGTCACAGCACCATCAGAATAAGTTGAATTTTTAAAAACACCATCTACATAAACCTCCGTTCCAGATAAAAAATACAAATTTGTAGTATTAATAGTTTCTACTTTAACGGCTTAGTTGCAAGTTAATTCATAATTAATAAGAAAGTCTCCCTCCTCGCTTGTTTTTGGGAAAACGAAAGTGAGGGTAGTAGGGAGACCTATTATGAAAAAGAGTTATGATGTTGATATTAATAAAGTTGTTGTTAAAA
>DATDWB010000044.1:0-10101 GCA_035289845.1 Candidatus Nanoarchaeia archaeon
CCAACGATGGAAGGACTTGATGCAAAGAAAGTAAGAAGTTGCTTTTCAAAATGAGAACAAAAACCACCCCCATACCCGAATGATCTTAAAAGTATCTCTACTTGTGTCTCTGGGTGATGTTCAAGGAGGGTATCTAATTTCATTTTTAATATTTTTTTGACTGATTATAGCCTTGATGAATGCTATCGGCAACTATTGTGTAAATGATATTTGTTAATTTTCCCACCCCAGCGGATAGTTCCCTATCACTTGAAGATCCCATCCCCTTTAATCCACACACAGCAAAAAATAAATCATCTATCTGTTTTTTTAATGAAAGTTTCACGATTTCGCTAAAGTCAAAAGAATAAATCTTTGGGTTATTTACTACTTCAGTATAAACTTCAAACGCAATGGAGGTTACTTCTGACTGAAATTCCATAAACGCTAAAGTTGATGTTAGTGTTCTTCTTCGATCAACACAAGTTGTCTTTCCTAAATTATGTATAGAATGCGCTAAAGACCACCTATGAGGATTTAATACTTTCCGGAATGCCGATTCAATTTTTTTTTCTAAGTCTGAAGCGTTATTATTTTTAGAATCGCTACGAGTGGTTTTTCGTGAATCATACTTTTCCCTTTCGATAGGGTTAGATAATGTTTCATAAGCAGCTCTTATCTGGAGAAATTTCTGATGTGATTCTTTGCTGTTCCCATTCCTATCAGGATGATGTTTTTTTACAGTTTCTCGATATGCCTTTCTTATTCCCTCAGGTGAGGCAGTACAGCTTACATTTAATAGATCATAATAGTTTTCAGTCATTATCCTTCCACACCACACACACACTACCAGAATTCCCCTTTTTACTATCTGCAAGGAAGGTTATTAATAAACAAGTATCTCAAATTGATTTGAGTATTATCTAAAATTTCAAAAATGCCTCATTCTCGCCACCGCCCAATATCCCGCCTGCGCTAGTTGTTTAATCACCGGTAAAGAAATTATCAATCCCAACCCCGCATAACCCGGCGTATTTTTCCAGAGTACGATTAACGCCTCAACGCCCGTCACGATTTTTCCCGATGGCAGGCGCAGATGGATTTTCTTCATGAGCGCCGTTTGTTTCAATCCTTCTTTGTTGGCGTTAAAGGTTGATTTACTGATGTCAATGGATTGAAAATTCTGCTTACGCGTGTATTTCGTAATCGCCGCTGAACACAGCCGGCAGGAACCATCATAATAGACTTTTGTCTTAACCACAAGAAAAGAAAGCAAGTTGAGAATAAAAAGGTTCTGGGAGGTGACTACAAAACTGAGCAAATGTAGTCACCTCTAGCCAAAACATTTAAATATGTGGTCACCCCTCATTAGTATATGCATATCGAAAAAAGACCGGAAGGCAAAACTACTAAGTATTATTTGGCTCATTCTTATCGGGAAGGCCTTAAGACACATAAAATAAGAAAATTTTTAGGACAAAATTTAAGCAACGAGAAGCTTAATGAAAGAAAAAAAATCGCGGAAAAGCTGATCTTGGAAGAAATACATAAGTACAAAATTATACAGGACCCTTTGCATTTTGAGCTCTCAACAGCAGAGATAAAGAAAATAAGAGCATTAGAAAAAGGAATTCCTTTAAAAATTTTCCACCTTTCTGAAAATGATTGGAAGAATTTCTCTGAAATATTTACTTATAACACCAATGCCATCGAAGGAAGCAGATTAAATCAGAAAGAAGTCAATGATCTGCTAGAGAATGATAAATGGCCGGATAAGTCAAAGGAAGACATCGCAGAGGCATTTGGCGTTAATGAAGCTATACGGTTCATCAGGACAACAAAAGAACACCTTTCGATAGACTTGATCAAAAAGATACACCAAATTGTTTTCAAAAATTCTAAGCCATTTGCCGGAAGACTACGAAAGAAAGGAGAGGAAGTTGTGGTGCTGGATAATCGGGGAAATATTGTCCATGAAGGCGCTCCTCAATCTCGAATTAACCACTTGCTGAAAGAATTAATAGAATGGTATAATCATCATAAGTCCAAATATCCAGCTTTAGTCCTTGGAGCGGTAGTTCACAATCAATTTGAGAATATTCATCCTTTTGCAGATGGCAACGGCAGGGTTGGAAGAATCTTGTTGAACAATATCATGATTAAGCATGGACTGCCCCCGATAAATATTGATTTCAAAAACCGGATCGAGTATTATGAATCTTTAAAAGCCTACGAGGTGGATAAGGATTTAAAACCAACGATAGAACTATACTTAAAAGAATATCATCATCTCAACAAGGAATTAGGTGGCTACAAAAAGATGAAGGGGTAGTTCATTATTAATTATCAATCACACTCGCAATCGTGACAATCTACACGCCTGCCACATTTTTGACAGACTTCCTGCTTAGAACCATCGCCGTATATGTCATCCATTGTTTGTTTTTTCATTGCGGTCATAAAAATGTTTCAGTTCACCACTTCTCCCACAATACTTCGCAGCATATAATCCACCACTTTCACTTTAATCTTTTTCTTCAACGGCAATCTGCCTTTAATACCAATCGTCAAAGGATACGTCCCATACTGCCGGCAGAAAGTTGTTTTGCCATCGTACATCTCCGTAAACACATCTGTCAAAATAGTTCCTTGCGGCAGGATCATCCCCAACATAGGGTTATCTATCTTTTGGCGGATATCGTTGCGCCATTTCCAATACAGATGTTTATTCTTGCGCAAATATTTATTGCCGCCATGTTTTTCTAAATAGGTGTCGGGCAAGACTGCTGCCTGGCGGATGTTTATCCGGCGTAATAATAATCCTTCGTCAATAATCTGCTGCAGGGAAGCCATGTTTTTCTGGTGCGTGGTTTTGGTTTCATTCAATAAGCCGAAGATGATATTAATACCCGGCAAAAATTTAGGCAGTCCATTCGCACCGCGTTCAGCGCCATATTTGTTGATGATGCAAATCGCTTTCAAGGCAATCAACGGCGACGTGTTCAGGAGATTCGCTTTGACAACATCAGGATCAAAACTTTCCACGCCAAAGGCAGCAATGTTGCCCGAAGTACAATACTGAACGATAGCCTGCGTTATTTCTTCACCGCCTGGCTTAACGACGGAATTAGGATTGACATTATCAATGTGCAATACCTCAATTTTTGGACAGTGCTTATTGATTAGTTTCAGCATTTCAATCGGCCGATCAGAAGCATAAAAATCGGCCTGTTTTCCTAAACGGAAATAGCGCGCACCATGCTGATAATATTCTTTTACTTCATCCACTACACTTTCCATTTTTCGGTTAACAAAGCGATTCTTTAATGGTTCGGTACAGAAACTACATTTGCCAACATTACATCCTCGTCCAGTTTCAATTTCAATCATTCTTTTATCAGGTATTTGGTCTATAATTCTCACGCCTTCCCGAACGTATTTTTCAATTTCTTCAAAGGGTGCATCATAATTTTTAACCTCATCAAACGGAGACAGATCTTCCTTCTCAAAGAATTTTCCGCCTTCTAACTGCGTGCCAAACACCGCCGGCCCGGTCAGAATCTTGGTCATGAGCAGATCTTTCAGCAGGGGCAGTACTTCATGCAACGTTCCGGGAAGGGCTGTTAAGTATTTCCCTGGCACATGCACGCCCAGTACCACAATTAAGATGTCAGTATTGGGTAAAACTTCTGACGCTTTATTTTTTGTTAAATTGTAAATCAGAATATTCGTTTTTTCTTTGACCGACGTCTCTTTCTGAAGATTATCATATTTCTTCCATAAGCGCAGGTCATCGATGGTGAGATAGGTTACGTCATGCCCTTCTTGCGTAAACTTGCCAAAAAGATAACGGGGATAGGTCCCTAAATACGGCGGGACGCCTAAACCGGACGCTTCATCAGTATAGCAATCGAGGATGGTGTAGTGCATTCTTTAATGATTTAAGCTATATTTTTTAAATTGTTCTAAACAAAATAAGAATCAGCCGTAATCTTTAAAAATAAGCCTTATTTCTACCCTCTATTGGCCCCATGGCTTAGCTTGGTAGAGCGTACGACTGATAATGCTTAATGGCAATTGAAATCGTAAGGTCCCGTGTTCAAATCACGGTGGGGCCACTTTTTCTAAATTGGCACAGAAACATTTAAAATACACCCCCAAAAAACAAACTAATGGCTTACAACGGATTATCAGACAGCAATGTCGATCACTATGAACAACTTAGCACTCCAGAACAGCTAAAACTGAAGTTTCCTTTAACTGAAAGAGCCTGGAATACGGTGTACCAATCCCGAGAAAGCATCAAGTTAATTATCGATGGGAAAGATTGCCGAAAAATAATCGTTGTCGGACCTTGTTCTATACATAACATTGATGAAGCCAAGGAATATGCCCAAAAATTATCAGAAACTGCTGCTAAAGTTAAAGATAAATTGGTAGTGGTAATGCGAACTTATTTTGAAAAACCCCGAACGGTTTTAGGCTGGAAAGGATTAGTTCCTGACCCTAGGCTTAATGGTTCAGCCGACATGGAATTGGGACGTTCATCTGCCCGAGAGCTGCTGTTGTATATTAATGAATTGGGCCTGCCTGCGGCTACTGAGCCGGTTAGTACTAGAAATATCCAATGTTATGATCATCTAATTTCCTATGCCTGTATTGGCGCCCGAACTACTGAAGCCCAAACCCACCGGGAATTAGCCTCCGGTTTAACCATGCCGGTTGGATTCAAGAATAGCACCACTGGGGATGTTACTATAGCCATTGATGCCTTACTTTCCGCCCGGGAGCCGCATCAATTTGATGGTATGCAATCTAATGGATCAGAAGCAATAGTTTACACTAAAGGAAATAAATATGGATTTATTGTTTTACGTGGAAGTAATGGAGGCCCTAACTATCAGCCGGATCAAGTTCGGGAAATAGAGACTAAAATTAAATCCCGAGGTCTAAAACCTAGAATGATAATTGACTGCAACCATGGCAACTCCGGGAAGAATTTTCAATTTCAGCCGGTAGTGTTTAGGGATGTTATCAAGCAAATAAGAACTGGCAGCCCCAGTCTTATGGGATTGATGATTGAGTCCAATCTTAAGGAAGGTAAACAAAACTTGCCTCAGGACTTAATAGGCTTTGACCACAGCAAGCTGGAGTATGGACTTTCCGTTACCGATTCCTGTTTAGGGTGGGAAGAAACCCAAAATTTAATTCTGGAAGCATATTGTAATTTGTAAATATCATACCCTAAAGCTCAATTACTAGATTTTAGAAACATATCTCCCCATGTCAAATTATAACTATAAAACCTATAACTCAAACTCAGGGAGTAATAAAAACTAATCATTGTTTAGTATATTCCGAGTTCTATAAATCTTTAAATACCAGTTTCCGCTGAAAAATCAGGCTTTAATCAATAGAGGGATATGATATGATAAAAAGTAGGGTGAAAATAGTTGTTAGTTGTTTGGTGCTCATTCTATTTACGGTAATAATATCCGGCTGCATTGATTATAAGTCTTATGATATTCCTAACAAAACAGTTGAGGAAACCGAATTAGTAGCTGAAATTGCTAAGATAGAACAAGAAATAGCCGCCAGTGAATTAGAAGCAGAATCAGCCGTACCAGATATAGAAATTATAGAAGAAGTTGTTTTGCCCGCCCTAACTGAGCCCAAGGAAACTGATAAACTCCTAATTGAAGCTGCTGCTGATTCAGAATTAGAGGTAATAACTGTCAAAGAGAACGATTTAATTTCCTTAAAAATAGAAGTAGAGGATCCTGATCAGGATAAAGTAAGTTATGAATTTGGAAAACCTTTGGATAATGAAGGTAAGTGGAAAACTAACTATGGTGATGCGGGAGAATATGTTACTTCAGTTACAGCTACCGATGGTAAATTGACTACTGCTAAAAAGATAAAAATAGTAGTTGAACGGCTAAATGTTCCGCCCTTAATTGGCCTGTTAAAAGACATTTGGGTTAAAGAAGGTGAAACCGTTAACCTGCAGCCTAACATCAGCGACCCTAACGGAGATGAGATCACCGTTGCAATTTCTGACCCCTTAACTGGAGGAATTTTTGCTACTGATCATACCAGTTCTGGGGAGTACCAAATCAAGGTTAAAGCTAGTGATGGAGAACTGGAGTCCGAAAAAATATTTTTACTAACCGTGGAAGATGTAAATTCGGTCCCAATACTATCTGGAGTAGCAGATGTTCAAATTAATGAGGGTGAAACTGTAAAAATAATACCCCAAATTAATGATCTAGATGGAGATGAAATTAACCTAAAAATTAGTGAACCGGTAGGGGATGACGGGGAATGGAATACTAAATATACTGACCATGGTAAATACGAAACTACTTTAACCGTAAGTGATGGCAAAGAAGTTGTCACTAAAAAGATTATTATTACCGTAATCGACGTAAACATGCCCCCTAAAATTATTAGCATCCGCTTAGAGACTGGCTGATCCGGATTAGTTATCGGTTTATTTTGATTATCTGTTTATTAAATTTAATCCTTAAATATCATTGAATCGGGCGATTACACTATGAAATTAAAAAAAATAGGTTTATTGATATTCTTAGCCGCAATTATAGCTCTGACTAGCTCTCTAGCTGCAACCCGAACTTTTTATGTGCAAGAGACCGAGTTTGTAAAAATATTACCCGAAAGTATAGATCCAGATAATGATAACATAAGTTACACTTTTTCCCAGCCCTTGGACGAACAGGGAGAATGGCAGACAAAATATGGGGATGCAGGAGATTATAACCTTAAAATTAGTGCTTCCGACGGAGTTGAAACAACGGTAGAGAAAGTAATCCTAGTGGTGGAAGAAAAAAACAAACCCCCTTACCTGACTGAAACTGAAATCTCCGTAAAAGAAACTCAATTAATAGATCTATTAACTTTCCTAAAAGACGATGACAGTCCGGTTATTAAATCTTCTTTTTCCCCGCCGTTTGATAAAAATGGAAAATGGCAGACCAGTTATGGTGATGCAGGAGAATTTGTAACTGAAATAATTCTCTCTGATGAAGAATTTGAGCTGAAAAAATTGCTAAAAATTAAAGTCCTGCCCACTAATAAGCCGCCGCAAATTGTTAATTCCTTTAGTAAAGATAACCTCCGGTTGATTAACGAAGATGAGGTCCTAAAATATTTTATTGTAGCTGATGATTCCAACCTAGACCAATTAAATTATGAATGGAGATTAAATAATCAAACTATTTCTAAACAATCCAATGGAGAATTCCACTTTGATTATAATAGCAGCGGTGAGTACATTCTACAGGTAGAAGTAAAAGATTCTATTTCTTCCGCCGTCCAAGAATGGAAACTAGAAGTTAAAAATATCAACCGGCCGCCTAAAATACCAACGATCCCGATTCAAGTTGAAGAGGGGGATATGATTTCTTTGGATCTGCCAAAAAAAGATGAAGATGGAGAGATAGTAACCTACACCTTTAAATCACCCTTGGACGAACAAGGTGCCTGGTTGACTGGCTATGCTGATGCGGGAGAATATTCCTTAGAAGTTTTAGCTTTTGATGGACAGCAAGAATCTAGCGGAACAATAAAAATAACTGTCCAGGACATCGATCAGGCTCCAATTCTATCTCTCCCTTCAACTATTTTTTCTTGGGAAGGGCAGCCTTTAGTTTGGAAGATCGAAACTCAAGATCCAGATGGTGACGATTTAGATCTAAAAATAGATAATGCCCCTGTTGGTTCATTTTTGGATCAAAAAACCAACACTTTCACTTGGACCCCGGATTATGATTTTATTCAACGAAGAGATAGTTTTATAACTAATGTTCTCAGCTTTGTGCGGCTGGAGAATTATTTATTGGATTATACTACTTTGCCGCTAAAAATTGAAGTATGCGGGGCTAAGTTATGCCGCAGCCAGCAAGTAAATTTAGTAGTAAATAATGTTAACCAAGAACCAGTTATGGAAGAAATTAAACCGCTAATTATTACCGAAGGACAGGAAATAAGATTAACTCCCCGCGCCTCAGATTTAGATGGTGATTACCTGAAGTACAGTTTTTCAAAACCTCTAAACAGTAAAGGATTTTGGACCACTCAGAAAGGCGATAGGGGCACTTACACTGCCAGTATAACTGCCAGCGATGGCTGGAACAGCTACACTCTCCCCGTAGAAATAACTGTCTTGAAAAACAATTCTGCACCTACTATCAACATTGAGGATGATAAATTGACCGTAAATGAAAATCAGCAATTTCTAATTAAAGTTGAAGCCAGCGATCCTGATCAAGACCCGCTGGAATTATATTTAGGCAGTTCCCCGGAAGGATCATCTTTCACTGAAGGAAAATTTTTGTGGCAGCCGGATTTCTCCCAAGTTCCAGTTAAAGAAAATAAATGGTGGGTAAATTTAGTAAGCAAATTTACTCTTTTTAATAAAAAATTTAATCCGGAAAAAACAACCACTTGGTTAAGTTTTACCGCTTCGGATGGGGAAGTAGAAGTTGTCCATCCAGTTGAAGTCACCATTAAAAATGTTAATCGGCCGCCGCAAATAATTGACTTTCTTCCAGCAGCGGTAGTAAATGTTAAAACCAATGAAGCCCATACCTTCCACCTAGCTGCTAAGGACGATGACCATGATCACCTGGAATATACTTGGATGTTTAATCTCCAGGAGCCGCGGGTTAAAGGAACCGACACTGTTGAGCGAACTTTTCTAACCCCCGGAAAAAAGAAAGTTAAGGTTATAGTAAGCGACGGACGGGATGAAATAGAAAAAGAATGGATAGTCAATGTACTATCCAGCTAGGTAATACCCCTCAGCAGAACTATGGATCATTAATAATTTTCAATTAACTTAATAAAAAAACTTGTTTTTAACTAAATAATGCTGGATGACACCCATAAATTAGCTATTGAAACCATAAATTTAGGCAAGCAGGCTTTAATTTTTGTCCCTAGCCGGGCTAGTGCTGAAAAGACAGCCGAAGAAATTTCTAAATTGACTACTATATCCCTTCACGATTTAGAACAGGAAGTCCTAAAAGTAATAACTTTCCCCACAAAACAATGCCGAAGATTATCTCATTGTGTTAAAAAAGGAATTGCCTTTCACCATTCGGGATTAACTTCTCCCCAGAAAGAAATTTTAGAACGTGAATTTAGGGCTGGAAGAATTAAGATCATTTGCTGTACTCCAACTTTAGCCGCTGGTCTTTCTTTGCCAGTTTACCGAGTCATAATCAAAAGTCTAAGACGATTTTCCGAAAAATCAGGAATGGATTGGATACCAGTCCTGGAGTATTTACAGATGGCTGGACGGGCTGGACGCCCGGAATATGAAAAATTAGGTGAAGCTATAGTCATTACTAAAACTGAATCGGAGAAGGAAGAAATCTATTCCCGCTACATCCTAGGAGAACCGGAAGATATTTATTCTAAATTAGCGGTAGAACCGGTGTTAAGAACTTACCTTCTTTCCTTGATTTCTTCCCGAATCATCCGCGATGAGGAATCGATGTCTAAATTTTTCCTTCAAACTTTCTGGGCTCATCAATTCCAGGACCTGCCCAGATTAACTAGCATAATTAACCGGATGTTAAAATTATTATCTGAATGGCAGTTTGTAACTGTTTCTGGAGATGATAATATTTCCAACCAAGATAAGAATTCTCTTGCATCTTCCAATGGTCCAGATTTTGTAAGTGCCAGCAGCTTAAATAAACCCTTGGGTATGAAAGTCCAGCCTACGGCTATAGGTAAAAGGATCTCTGAATTGTATCTTGACCCCTTAACTGCCCGGCACTTATTAGATTGCTTAAACCAACTTTCAAATCAAAATAAAGACCCAGAAACACCTGAAAACCTAACTAAACCAAATAACAATTCATCCCAAATAACTTCCGCCTCAGACAGTTTTCCGTTGCTGCAGATGATAAGCCATACTTTGGAAATGCGTCCGCTGCTGCGAACTAAATCGAAAGAGCAGGATTCAATTCAGGAAGAATTAACTAAAAATTATTCTATTTTGCTGGAACATGAACCTAACGTTTACGATTTGGAATATCCTGAATTTATTGATTCCATTAAGACTGCTTTGTTTTTCTGCGGCTGGATTAA
>DATDWB010000045.1:0-27924 GCA_035289845.1 Candidatus Nanoarchaeia archaeon
ATTTCACCATTTTCATACTTATAGTTGTCATTAGGACCATTTGACTCCAATTTTCCAACCCAAGTTTTACCTAATAATCCAAGGTTGGATAAAGATGTTTCCCAAAACAATCTAGTTTGAGTTAATCTATTTGATTGCTGATCTATATTTAAGAATTCAGGAGTTGTTTGATCACAGAAAGTATGAGCACCCTTGGGTATAAACAGACTTGTAATTATAGGAACTGTAGCAGTAGAAGATTGGGGTGCAGAGGAAGTTGAAGTGGGAGGTGGATCTACAGGTTGCACTGGAATTGAAGGAGAACCGGATATTAGTTTTAATCCTAATTCTTCTTGCAGCAGGCGGACATACAATTCAGAAGTTTCTTTGAATCTATCTGAATTAATATCAAAACAACCTTGGTTAGGAGGATAACAAGCATAAGGCAAAGAGGCCCATTTGCCACCTATATTTTTTCCGCCAGGTATGCCAGCAAATAAACCCTTTTCTAAGGTCATAAGATTAGCTGCACGCTTATTAGACAGTTCTTTTTTACTTTTTTTTAAAGAATTCAATTGGCTTTTACTTGGAGCCATGATCTGTCTCCAAACATTCTTAAATGCTTGGTTGTTTGGATCGTTGTTTCCCAATTGTTGAAGTAAATTGCCGATACCATTTTTTTCCAAGAATAAATAATAAGCTAAATCTTGATTTGCTGGACTAAAATCTGAAACACCATTCTTTGTTTTACTCCCTTGATCCTCCCAGGATGACCCTAAATACTGATATCTCCCCGCCGCAGTTGAACAAGAGCCGGGGCAGTTTCCAGATGCAAACTTAACAAATATACCAGGATGACCATCATATCCATTGAAAAAATTGGATCCTTCACAATTACTTTTTCCTTTGCTTGCTTTAGTGCCACCATAACGATAATTTTTATCACTTATAACTTGCCCCCCAACTAGTGTTTGATAAGGACTTATTCCATTACAAGTTCCGGCACCACCCTCTTTCAAGGTGATCATCCTCAAGAAGGCCCTAATGTAAGGATTGGGAGCATCACTTTTACTGACGGCTAAACCATCAACGCCAGTTGCACTGGTTAATGTTGCACCAGAAGATGTAGAAGGCAATGCCGCTGATGATGATGCAGTAGTTGGTTCAATATAAGTTTTCCATCCCACTCCCGAAACCCAAACTTGGTTACTTCCTGAACCTAAAATAGTTGATAATCTTAACCTCCAAACTTCATCTATTTCATTGCATCTATCAGCAGATTCACAGTCTTTAGTGTATAAACCTTGGTCCGTAACTAAAGTTGCTACAGGTGTAGTTGTACTCGTACTTACTCCAAAAGCCTGAGTTGTTCCTGGAGTTACCAAATCTGAAGAATAACTAATTCCATATAGATCCTGCATAATTTTATTGGCCACTAAAGCCTGTCCTTGAGAAGTCCAATGCAATTTATCTTGGGTGCAATAGCCGCAAACACCCTTCTCATTTGAACTTTCAAGAACAGAATAGATATCTATGGGCTGGTTAATCATAGAAGAAAAACTAAGTGCACCCTGAAGTAAAAATAAGTTAAAGTTATCCAAATTAAATTGCAAATTGGGACCCCATTTATATGAACAGTCTTCCCCTCCGCAAAGGTTGTAATTTTTCCTTGGCGATACCGTTAGTACAGCTATCTTTAAATTGGGATTTATTTGTTTAGAATATTCTACCATCTTTTTTAGGCCTTCAACAAATGTATCGTAATTGTACAGACCATTTCCAGAAGGGGAAATTACCAGAATATCTAGTCCACTTATTTCTTGATCACTAAAAAATATCCCGGAAGCTTTATTATTTAAAATATATTGGAGAGATTTAGCCTCCTCGCCTTTTACTAGGAGATTAGAACACCCTTTAGCGATTAGTGTAGGATACTTCCCACTACCGACGGTATTGGAAGCTCCAACAAACCCTACTTTTTCACCGTTGCATGAATTCTGGCCTAAAACAAAAGCTATTGAGATAGCTGCAACTATAATAACCAAAAATAAACTTGATACCACTCTCTTTTTATTCTGGAATGCCATTTAAGTATAATGCCTCTTGGTAATCATATATTTCAAATTCTTGGTTGAGGATAGTTGTTTTATCAATTAAAGGATTTTTAACAATTAATTTTAAGGTGTAAACGCCAGCCGGTGAAATTTCATTTATATTAAAAAAGTCTATAAAAATGATATCTTCTGTTTTTTCTACGCTGCTTTTATCAAAAATATAATCCTCTTTATCATTAACACTTAGCAAAACTTTACCCTCTGAACTTATGATCTCATAATCTTCAATAAGTATTATTTGACCATTATAAGTTGTGCTCTGAACAACAAACCTAAAAAAAACATATTCGCCAGAATAAAAAACATTCCTAGGCTTAGTACAATCCTGAGTCTCATCCACCCAGCTGCAAAAACTGAAATCCTTGATTGTAAGAACTCCGCTAGCCCCGCCTACCGGAACAAATTCAGCATCTAATATTTCTTTATCGCCACTCTCGCTTACCTTAATTACCTCTTGGCTAATCAACAACAAAATAATTCCGCTGGTTAGGACTATAACTACTAAAACTATCAAGATTTGAATTACTACTGCTCCTTTTTTAGGGTTTACAAACTGATTCATGCTTATTCTCATATTTCTCATCTATTTCACACATATAAACTTTAATCTTCTGGTACTCCCCGCTTTTTACCACCTGCTCCGGCCAATCAGCTAATTTGCCCCCGCCCCATTCCCGGTCAAAAAATAAACGCAGTAAATTGGCTGCTTCAGTAGTATACTTTTTATTATCCTGCTGGCCTTTCATGATAAACACTGCTGTTTCATAATAAATAGCAATAGCACTGCGTAAATCGTTGCTGCGCTGATTTATTATGTCCAAAGCTAAAGAGTTAACTACATCATAATTGCCCGTTATAAAACTATTATGCAATCCTAATTGTTCTGAAAAGGCGGTTTCTTCTTTCTGAATAGTTATTTGTCCAGAGTATATACTCTGCCCAGAGCTGGACTTAACTCGAGTGTTAGCAAACAAACAGCTGTCGCCTTCTTTTTCATATAACTCATAAGTGATCTGGAAAGTTCGTTTAGCAGTAGAAGTTTTCAAAAATTCATTCTGAGTAAAAACTTTATATGCACAAACTTTATTGAGATCAGTCAGCTGAACTTTACCCAGAACAGTGCTGAGTTTAAATCCAGGGACTTCAAAGGTTAATTTAGCTATTTCTTCCAAAGTAAATGTATCCTGCTGGCCTTTTAACAACTTACCATCAGCCGGATTAATATTATATTGCAAAGATTCTCCATCGGCACTTAACTTAACTCCATTAGCCGCGGCATCATTGATGAACAACTTAACTTTCCCCTCAGAAGTTGGTTCAGTTGGTTCAAAACTAAATTTGAATATTCCGGATCCTTTAGCTCCAGTAATTGACTGGAAGGTTACGGCATTACAAGAGGGATTGCTTCCAGCTACTGGTCCAATTCTATCCACCGAAGATCCCAGCATGGATTCTTCCACTATACCTAATACTTGCGGTGGAGCCATCGATCCAGGCAAGTTTTCTGGCAACGGCGACCACAGTACTTCCTGTATTCCCGGAATGACCGGACTAATAGTTCGTTTCAAGCAGATACCGTCAGCATTGTTATTAATATGCGGCCTAATTCTGATTTCATCCCCAAGGACAAATAAGTTAGGTGTATCGCAGCTGACCCATTGTTCAGTACGTTTATTCCAACAGCTTAAATACGGCTGCTCCAAGCTGGCGCCGTCAAATCCAAACAAACTAGCAATCTCTTTACATTCAAATTTACCAGTAAGCGTATTAGCTGCACAACCAATTTTATCCAAAGAGAAATCACTGATAGGAGTATAATAAACCGCCTTGCTGCCTTTCAATACTTCCTGATCAAAGCAAGAACCTTCATTGCCTTTCTCCGACGGATCTAATTGTAATTCCAAGATAACGTGATCATAACGGTAGTGGGAATCAATTACCTGAGGAGATTCGATCTTCAAGTCAACCAACTGTCCGCTCTTCAAATTAGCTAAAGTCTTAACCAACTTCTCTTTCTCGCCTTCAAAGGATGAACCCACATTTTGCACCGCTAAACAATCACAGCCCTCCCCATCGCAGGAAGTATCAGCTCCATATCCGCCAATGTCTTCCGGCCCGATGCATTTCAATTTTATATCCAGCCGTTTAATTTTACAGCCAGGGAAAACAATCCCCCCTAGTTGGTAAGAATAAGCGGCCGTGCCTCTAGCCGGATTGTAAGAACTAAATTCCCGTTTAGCGGACGTAACTATAGGCGTAGTAGCCATGGGGTAAGAGTTGGCAATGTCCATCAGGAAATCTTCTCCAAACAAAGGATCTTCCAATCCGAAGGCTGCCATACACATGGATTGGGCAAATCCTTGAGCTCCGGCTTCAAAATATTTGTTAAAAGCGGCATTCCCATATTCCTCCCGGACATCTTTAAAGGTTGAATCCAAGCTGGAAGCTGCCGATTTAAAGAAATTTGAACTTACTACCCCAAAGTCTTCAACTGGTCCCGCTCCCCCAACATCATCAAAAGTAGAGGGACTGCAGGCATTATTTAACATCCCCACTGCTTGGTAAGCCAAACCACAGATGTGCTGAGCAAAGATAGTTTTACAGGCTCCCGCATCCTGCAATCCGCTGTGTTTAGCTTCCACTAAACAGTTTCTTAATCCGGTGGAAAACTGCTGGATCATCAATAAATTATTTCTAATACCTACCAAACATACACTCTGGAAAGTTTCAATTATTCCATCGTGCGGATCAATGCTTGGTTCCTGTGGTTCAGAGCGGGCATAATCAAAAATATAATCCGCCCCAAAGGCTCCCTGCACATCCCGGCCGGAATAATATCTTATTTCCGGATAATGGGTACCAAACCGCTTATTTGATTCCTTAAATACTCGTTCTTGATGATAAGACCAGCTCTCTTCTATCTCTCCGATCTGCGGAGGCGCAGTACGTCTAGTTCGATCTTCACTTTGATAGACCACATTGTCTTTCTTAGCTCCTTCACAAATACACTGAGATAATTCCAAGGGAGCACCAGCAGCTTGATTCACAAAACAGTCGGAAGTATATCCGGCCGAAAAAGCATTCTGATGTTTTATTTCCTGTCCATTTTTATCTACCAGCTGGGTTTTCCCATCAGCAGTCAGAGATTCTCTATAACAAGCATTATTTTTGCCAATTCCATCCGTAACCGGTTTATAGCCGCTTTTAGCATTACACACTTGACTGCAGCTGAGGTCCTTGCCCACGATAAAATCCTGCGAACCGGAAGGTTGATAGACTAATAATTGGTCGGCTGAAACTTTTAAGTCGCCTAACGAACTTACTATCGGAGTTAATTTAAAATAGCCTTTACGCTCTTCTTGCTGCACCTTAGATTTTTCCTCCGGACTCAGTTTTTGAATTCCTAATTCATCACGATAATACAAAATCCCATTCTGATCCATCCAACAGACCGCTGCATCTACGGTTACCGGCTGGCTAACTATCGCGGCCTTAACTTTTTCCTGGCAATTTTCTACCCTAACTAAAGGAATTCCTTTCCCGGTAATTGCACATTGATTTTGTTCTAAGATCTTAGCTCCAATCTCATCTACGGTCTTGGTTGCAGTCCATCCCGCGGGAACTTCCCGGCAGAAAGCCCGGCTCCAAGTCCATCTAACTATTTGATCCATAGCTGCTTCAAATTTCCAGGCGGCAGCGGTGGAAGGACAGCGTTCATCCAAAGTTAATTTTTTAACTGTTTCCCCATCTACCCCTCCATCAGCATTAAACGCTTTAACTAACTCTACGGGCAAAGTGTCGATAAAGATCTTATTACCAGACTTCCATAATTCATGCCAATCTTCAATAGTGGAACGTAAATATAAACTCCCTTGGTCACCAGTTCTAATCCCTTGACCTAAAGGACAACCCAAACCTGATTCTAGGGAAATTCCTTTCTTCACCGTGCTAAAATAAGCTTCCGTCTTGGAAATAAAATCTCTAGCAAATCTAGCAACCCATTGCAAACCTAAAGAAACAAAACTTACAATTGCCGTCACCAAATATACTTTCTCAACTACCGGTACAATATCATTTAAAGTATTAACCGTAAAATCTAAGGCATCTACTGCTTCATTAGCCAAGAAATCCGGAATTAAATCGGCAGTATTAGCGGGAATGTCTACCAAGTAAGCCATATCTTTACAAACGGTTTGAACTTTGGTTTCCCCCCATACATCTTTGCCGTCTTTCTGATCAATTCTTTCTTGATAACTTAGAGCGATCTTAATGGGAAAAATCATTTCTCGTTTAGCTAAATCGTCCCAAAAATTAGCCTCATTCTTGCTTAAATCCTCAGAGGGGTTAAGTTTCCATTCCACAAAGAAAGCGCTGTCAGCATTATTCTTTTGAATTAAAGCAGTAGATGCCGGAAGCAGCTTACATCCCAAGCCAAAAGTTTCATCCTTAATCATATTTTGAGTGCAGGCTTTTTCAATTTTCAAGCTAGTGATCCGATATCCGGACTGAAGTTCTTCCCCGCTGGGGCTTACTACGGGCAGCCCCTGCCCACTATAAGATAATCTAAACACCGTGCCAATTTTAGCCTTACCCTGATCCATCAAACTGGGATTTAACCGGGAAGGATAAGGTAATTCAGAATCCACTCCAAAATCCAATGAATCGGAAAAACAACTATTAATGGTTACGGACTCTTTCCAGGGCTGACTTAGTTTGCCGGAAGAATCTTCGGCGATCAAATAAATATAATACACTGTTTGCTGAGCTGAAACATCTTTAACTGAAGGTATTACCAATCCCTGCAAGGAAGCAGGAATTTCTTTAGGGCTTAAATCTTCCAAGGAAATATCTTCCCAGGAAGAAACAAAATTTACGCTTTCAAATCTAAATTGCCCCGTTTCATCAGCGGTTGCTTTAGCCCGAGCTTTTTTAAAATTGGGGGTTGAGTCAGTGATCTGAGGCCGGAAAATGTAGAGGTAAACTGCCGCTCCCGGTTCAGTTTCACCATAAATATCCGAGCTGGCCCGGCTTTCTAAAGTTATGTCCCGGCTGTCATAATATTCATTGCCCCGAGCAATATAGGCTTTAATGACCGGGGGTTTAGTATCTGAACCCAGGATTAATTCCTGCTCCGACTGCCAGCCGGCAGTATCAGTTAATATTATCCGGATAGTATTTTCTCCCTCTTCCAAATTTATTTTTTCGGCTAAGGTTAATCCTTTTCCAGATTGAACTGATTTATTGTTTACTAAGATTTCATATTCGCTTTCTTCCGAGATTGATCCTTTTAGTTCAATCGTTTTAGCCAGTAAATTAGTAGGTATATCTTCCAGAGTCAAGGTTGGTTTATGCGTATCAGAAATAACTTGCCCTAAGAACCAACCGCTTTCCCCGGTTTCATCATCCTTAGCCTCCAGTAAGAGAGTATTAGTCTGGTCTTTTTCCAAGAAAACGTCCGGAAAGTTAAAATCGCCGCTGCTGGTTACAACAGTTCTAGAAAAAATATTATTGACATATAAGGCAACCCTAACATTATCCTGGGTTTCTCCAGAGATGGTTAGCACATTACCTTGAATTATAGCCGGAAGATCAGCCTTAATAGTTAGGTCTCCTGAACTTCCCGCAGGAACATCCAACTTAAGAGTGGAGAAAGAATAATAATTACCCCCATTATTATCTACCGTTTGATTACTGGCTACGGAATAAAAGTAGGCGGCAGCTGAATTTAAGTTAGTTAATTTAATTTCATGAAGAGTTGACTGCTGATCACTACTTAAGCTCTGGAGATTAATTTTATCCGGACCATAATTAACCTGGCTATCGGCGGGATTATCAGTCTGCCAAGTTATCGTAGCCTGAGAGGAAGTTATATCCTTAACCTGAACGTTAGAAATATGCAGAGCATTAGCCAGAGGCAGGTTTACAAATAGAAAAATTACCGCTAGAATGGTGATATTAGTTCTAATTGATTTGAGATTATTCTGTTTAATGTTAGAGCCAATTATAATACCTATTTTGGGTGGTCCAGGAGGGGAATTTTTTTTCAGATTAAGCATAGTTAGTTTAGTTCTAAGGTATTAGTTTTAGTTTTATTAGTTTTAGTTTAGCTTATTTTTATCTTGGGCGGAGGTATTTTTTTACTGTTTTCTTCCAGCCCTTGAATTAAGTTATAAGTTTGTTCTTCGCTTGCCGAATCTGAACTGATAACAGTAAAAACAATCTCTTGAGCATTTCTTAATTCATCCCAGACTACATTCCACTGGCCGTGGTAGCCGCCAACATATTTATCTCCGGCTATTAGATCTATCTCCAAATCATAATTGAAATCGGCTCCGGCCAATAATTCAATTTGTTGTTCAGAGATAACTTCTTCTTCGGCGGAAGGCCAATAAATAAACTGGGTTTCTTGGAATTGTTCTCCCGTAAGGGGGTCTATTTCACCAAATTTTAATCTTACCACTGCTATTTCTTCCGCTGACAATTCTTCTAAAGATTCTTCAGACAATCCTGTACCTAGCGTTTCTAATTCTTGTTTAACAATTTTAATCTTGCTTAAAGGGAAATAATATAATGGAACCAAGTTCAGTTCAATTTCTTTTCCCGGATTAGTAACTACCCTCTGCCAGATACTTTTATACCCTAATTTTTCCGCTCGGAAAATTCCCCCAGCGCAATTAGGGAAGTTGGCAGTCACGGCCGCCACATCGCCTAGACCTCCAAAATTATATTTAGTTTCAGGAAATTCACATTTATAATTTAAGCAGGACATAGTTATAGCAGCATCAGCCAAGGGTTCACGAGTATAAACCCCGGTGCCCTTATTTTCAATTAATTCATAAGTGTAAACAGTCATAGGAATTCGGCTCTGGGCGCAATATTCTTCATCGCTGTAAGGATTGAGCAAGAACGACGGCCGGGAAACATACAATTCACTTCTATCAGGAATATTATTTCTAAGATGTACGGTAGCGGCAATATTAAAATCGTAGCCGGTAGTTTCATCAGTGAGCCGAATTAGAACTGGAAAATTCAAGTTGTACACAAATTTCCAATTTTGCAGGCATAAGAAAGGTAAATCTTCTATCCCCCCGCCCATCTGACTGCTATAAAGGTAAGATCCGCTCCGGGGATTAACTTCAAACTGGAAGGGATAATGGTCTTGAAAATCAAACAAAACAGAGACCTCTTCTTGAATAAAATCATCCTCGATTGTCCAGACATAATGATTCTGGTAATAAGGGAGGTCATCAGGAAATTCTATAAAACTGGTCCCCGCAATTTTCAATTCTGCCATATTGACCCGCAACAAATCCTTTAAGGTCTGCTTAACTTCATTAACATTCCATTTTTTTTTAGTGCAGCTGAGCTCAAACCCGGAAACCGGAACTTTAGGATGTTCCAAGGCAATCAGGTCTTGAGTCAAATCTTCCAATTTTAAATCGCGAATTTCTCGCTCTATTATCTTAACCGCAGTTTCCTGCAGGGACTTAAGTTTTACCGCTGATTGGGCTGAATGATCGGTTAAATCGGCCACCACTTCTCCCGATTTTTCCCTAATCTGCAGTTCCCAGTGAACAGCAAAAGAAACTCCTCCCTCGGTGATTTCAGTTTTAGAATCAATTTCGCTTTTTTCTACAAAATTATAAGCTTGATTAAATGATTCTACTTCTAACACACAGCCGCGTAAATTTTGTTCAATGTAAATATTAATTTCCTCTTCCATCTGGGGCAATAATCTAAGGTTGGTATTTTGTCCGTAAGCCCAATAAGGCACCACATTCATCGGTGAAAGACGCAGATGCAGACTTCCATCGTTAGAAATGTCTTCCGGAACGTTAACGTAACCTCCCTGCAGCCCCAACCGATTGAGAGCTTCCAAACCTAAATTGTTAAGGCAGGCGGTGACTAAAGATTGGACTCCCACTGTTTCTAGAGGTATTACTTCTTCCGGCCTGGTAACCGTAACTTCCGCCCTAAGAATTAGCACTAATCCTACCGCCAGCAGAATTAGTATTCCCAAAATTATGAAAATAGTAATTTGGCCTTTAGTGTTGATAATTTTAAGGGCAATTTTGTTAGAACTAGGGCTATACTTACTTCTATCACACCTCTCTTTCAACATTGATTTTAGTATAATTATTTGCTTTATAAATGTTGTGCCAATTTAAAGGAGAGAAAAAGATTTTTTTGAGATTGTTTTAATGATAATTTTAAATTCTTAAAAATAAGTAAATTTAACTAAAGAGAAGTTTGCAAAATTAGATGATTTATTAGCAAACTTCTAAAGAAAATTTGAAATAAACGTAATTTTGGCATTAAACAAACGATATATTTGTCAAAATTACTATTTTTCAAACTTCTCTAAATAACCTTACCCAATATAACTTACGCTTTTATCTTTTAATTTAGCTCCAGGCGGGGCGCCAGCCAAGGATTCCGCAGCCCATTCTTTGGTTTTCTGGATTAATTCTTGCTCCACTTCAATAATTTCCTTGGTCATGCGTTTTAAATTTATCCCATAATTAAATTTATGTTCAATTACCCGAAGAATTTCTTTAGCCCCTTTAATCCCCAAATGTAAAGGATGACCAAAAGTTTCCGCCAGTAAAGCTACTCCTTTAACCCCTCTTTTTTTCCCTAAACCTAACAATACCCCGGAAACACCTACAATTGGACCAACTACTCCAAAGATTTCCTTTTCCACACCCATTCCTTTCTTAACATAAGCTTCAAACAGCTTTTGATCATTGGCTGTACAAAAAACACGCTGAGGATCGGGAATGCTAGGCAGACCTATGCCCCCGGTGGTAATAATTTCGGTGCAGGAATACAACTGCACCAGCTTAAGCACTTCTTCACAAAAGGTGTAGCAGCTTTCTTCATCTATGGGCTGAATGTCACCAGTCAAGATAAGAAGATCTCGCTTTAATTCTTGAGTTTTGGAATTAGGTCTTTTTTTATTATTCTTGGTGCTGGAACTAAATTTTTTATAATACAGTTCGATCTTCGGCATTTCAATTAAATTATTTTCATTAACAAACACGGAATGAGGGAATTTGTAGGAAAAAAAAGATCCGAGTTTTTTGGCTTTAAGTTCTTCGATTAAAAAATCAACTGCGATTTTGCCCACGTTGCCGATACCAGGCAGGCCTTCAATAAAAATTGGTTTGATTAAATCGGGTTTTACCTTAGTTTCCAAGATGAATTCCCAGTGGCTAGACATCATAGATTAAAGATTATTGGAGTTTATATAGGTTTGGGAGGAAGAAACTGAAAACATAACTATCCGAATCCATAAACTAAACTCTAACAATGGTTATAAATAACTAAATACCCTCCGTTCCTAAGGTGAATAGAGAACTGTTAATAACTAATAATCTATTTAAGTTTCTATGGAATATATATTCGCCCCAAGAATCTAGAGAAGGAGTTTGTCTTGCTGGACTAGGAAGTGATGGACGATGGTATTCCAATACGGCTTTAATGAGTAAAAAATCATTGGAGGCAATAAGAAAAGATAGTGTTCTGGGAGTGATAGTGAATTCATACCTGCAGGATAAAAATGTTGCCCAAAGAGTAATTCCGTGGATACAATACCCACATAAAAATTATAATGAAGATTTTGTAGAATTGGCCATCCAATACATTCAAAATCCAATTACCAGCCTGTTAGTCCTAAAACCAAACTCCAATCCACAAAAAAATAATCTGATCATTGATTATATCATTGCTTCTGCCGGTAAATTAGAATTAGGAAATTTAAAAAAAACTGCTCCGGAAAAAGTTGATGATGAGGCAGAAAGAAATATTAGTGAGACGATGAAATATTGGATTGATACTGATAAGTATTTAAAAAGTTTAAAAAAAAAGCAGAGTAAATTGAATTAGCATAGTAGAAAATATTGCCAGTACTAATTTAAATAATGACAGTTTAGGTTTAATATCTCCTCGAGCTGGTTTTTGATGCTGGGATCTAGAATTTGATTGGAAAACAGTTTAATTTCCGGCGGAGGATGAGCAATCAGATCTATGGAATATCTGTGATTAAAATTAGAAGTCAACTTCTTTAGGCTGTCACCCAAAATGTTAGCTAAGGCCTGGTAGAATAAGGTTATTCCACAATCTGATTTTCCCCGTAATCGGCCGTAACCATTTATGTCATACAGGAAATAACTGCTATCTTCCCAAACATAAATTAATAATCCACTAGGTTGTAAATGGGGTTTAATTTTGGAAGCCATGGTAGTAAGTGGACAGACTAGGAGCAAGGTCAAATAATGCGGGGGACGAGGATCGAACTCGCGCAGCCACTAAGGCACTAGGCGTTTGAATTGCTTCCTCAACCTAGCCCGTTTGACCACTCCGGCACCCCCGCCTAAAATAATAATATTTAGTGGGTATTTAAATAATTAGTTAAAAAAAAACATAACAATGTAATTTACCTTACGGGCTTTCGGTCGTAAGCCTGACGTAAGTTCTGCACCACCAATTCTAAATTAGTTCCATCATACTTAATGACATTAGGGTGGCTAAAAAGTTTATTTAAATCATTAACCGGCATTACACCTAATCCTCGAGGACGATTTTTCAGCCAGCGTTCCATATAGGGAGGGTAATCATCCACCAATACCTTTCCATAGACCAATCCCTTATCCCTAGTGATAGTGATATCAGCATTAGGAACAACCGGAATAATATGCTGATGAAACCATTCTACTTTCTCCTTCCAAGCAAAAGCTTTAGAAAGAGGACCATGGGTCAAAATATGGATTTTATAACCCATATCTAGGCAAACCCTAAGTATTTCGAATCCGGGGGGATATTTTTCCAGGTTGGACCACCAGCCGGGTTGTCTTTTAATTTGGTCCATTCTTTCTTCAATGTAATCGGGTATACCTGGACCGTAAAGAGGATATATTTTTTCATTGGGTTCGGCCAAGGCATCTAAATCCCGGCGCATGGCTTTATCATAATCAGCTAAAGTTCCATCCAAATCAAAAAGAGCAATATTATCATAACCCATGATTACAGAGAGAGAATTGTAATTTAAAATAGTTATGGAACTTTACTAACAAATTTATTACCTTCAATATAAAATCTCCAGGGCAGATGTAAATCGCCCTTAATTCCAATTCTAGAAGTTGAGGCTATCTTTTTTATTTTATATCCGTCGTCAAAAATATTTATTTCTGCACCGATCTTCAAACCGTTAAATCTTTTATCGATGCCTAAGGTACGGCATAATTTTCCTGGACCGTTGCAGGAATATTCCTTAAAAGCTAATGGATTTAAGGGTTCTAAGGGCTCTACGGCCCGGATTAAAACTGCTCCGGCATCGTTTCGATCGGTGGTAAAGTTAAGGCAATGATACAGTCCGTAGATCAAGTAAACATAAACATGACCGTAAGTATCATACATTAAGGCGCTGCGCTCAGTCCTCTTATAAGCATGGGAAGCCTGATCCCGGCCATAAGCTTCAGTTTCTACTATTCTAACTCTAAAACCGTTCACTTCCAAGACCTTGCCTAGAAGATTTCGAGCTACCTTAACCGCATTGGAAGCAAAAAATGAGGAGGGGAGGGGCTTCATGGCTTAGTTTAACCTAAAAAGGCCCAGTTTTTATCTTAATTGTGTTGTTTCTACATAGTGATAAATTAGTAGAAAGGTTTATAAATAAGGTTATTTTGAGCTTATTAAATGGCTGAAATAGAATTTAGAAGTCCGGGTAATGTTTTAGAAGTTGATTTAGATAGTTCGAAGACTGTCGTAGTTAGCAGAAAACCGGAAGGGATGCCCGTACCTAAGGCTAATGAGGTCAGCAAATTAGAAGAAATTGTCTTTAAAATGACTAAACCTCGCCGGGAAAGTGAGAGTTTATTCAGACCTATACCTAGTGAGTATTTTCCATACGCCTTGGAAAATTTATGTAAACCAGAAAATTCATTTCACCAAAATGGATTGAAAGTTCTGGATGTGACAACTAAGACTATTTCTCCCAGATATGATTCCAACCTAAAATATTCAGTCCGGCAAGTTCTGTGCCGGGATGGAAATGAATATCGGTTCGTGTTGATACCTACAACTGAAGCGAGTGAGGAATTTTTAGCTGGAGCATATGATTCGTTAAGCGGAACTGAATGGGATTTAGACCTGCCAGTACGAAACAGGCAGCCTTTGACAATAGATGATAAACTGCGGTCCACTAAAGCTTATTTTTCCAGTGAAAATCCTTTTTTGTTAGGTGATAGATACATAGCTCAGAAAAAAATGCAAGGAGGAATGAGTGTTCTAATTTTTGCCTATGATACTAACAAATCAAGGTCGGAAGTTCTTAAGTTTGCGAAAAAAATAGAGAACTTTGATTGGGAGGGAGCTCTGCATCAGGAAGCCGAGACTTGGCTAAAACTTAGCGGACAAGATAACTTGTTACAAATTTTAACTCCTGGGATCCAAGAATTTCCCGATCCGGATGGATTGATGAAATATATCAATGATAACGGAGGTATCGAGAATGATGAAAGTGGTGAAAAAATCCAGGCTGATGAAAAATCTATTGATGCCACTAAATATTTTTCTACTGAACATTGTCGATCACTAATGGATTATTTTGACCTATACCATAAATTAGCGGATAGAGAAGGTAATTTAAGGCACGAGGAGTCATTTTTCCGGCTAGTTGAAGGATGTACGAATGCCCTCAAAATTATACATGAATGTGATATAACCCACCGAGATATTAAATTAGGCAACATCTTTTTTGTTGAGAAGCCAATATTTGCACCTAATGGGAAATTAATTGCCTATGATCTAGAAATTATAGTCGGAGATGCTGGTATAGCAATTGATTATAACAGCCAAAGATTAATTGGTGGTTATGATGGAACACCATCTTTAGCTGAACCTGAATCTTTCCTTACTTATCTATATGGACTTAGATTTTTAGCTAATATGGGAAAGTGGATTGACTGTGAGCAGGGGGATGATGTTTACAATATGGGTGGTATTGGTAAAGATTTCTTATCAACCATGCATGGATTGAAAGGACCAGAGATTGATTTTTATCAGTTAGTAGAGAGTATAATTAAAGATGGAAATATGACTGCACTGCACAAATTTACCCAAGCGAGAATTGACAAAATAAATCAGCTTAAACAAGCAGTTATGGAACAAGGAATATTCTCCCAAGAAGTAGTTGACCTAGTTGAAGCCTTGCAAGCTCCAAGAACTTCCCGTCCTGAATTAGACCAGCTTAAATTTAGTTCTAGTAATACTGGCCCAAATTACCATATTAATCCTATAGATAATAATATCGAGCAAAAAAGAAAAGGGGATAAATCTTTGGGCCCGTTAATAACCAGAACAGAAGATTATATTAACGAGGCAATTGCTTTTTTAGAACATATTAATAGGGTAAATGAAACGGGTCAATTGTATGGACGAATTAGTCACGATGGAAATAAGCCCGTGGCCGAATATTTAATGTCTAGAAGATTGAGCAAACAGTTACTGCTAAAAGATTATTTGCAATTTAATGACTTGTTAAGTGGAGAAACTTGTGATCCTAAAAATATGTTGTTTATAGAACCCGCTTCACTAATGGCTGGTTTAGGAGCATTGGCACTAACTGCAGATGCCAGTAAGGAAGTTCAAAGATATTTTTGTGGACCAAAAGGGAATCATTTAAGAGCCGAACTGGAGCATTTCTCCAATCAGCACAGTGCTGCCTGGGCTATATTATATGATCTGGCAGTTAGAACCGAAGTTAGTGATGAATTAGATGCTGTAGCTATAAATTCATTTGAAAAGTTTAACCACTATTTCAAACTTCTAAAGAAAGGAGAAATTTACAGCCAAGAAGTTAAGGATGAAAATGGAATAGTAATTGGGTTTAAAGTTATGCACAATGAAGAAGAGTATCCAGAATTTGTAAGTGAGTTTTTAGAATCCAAAGAGAAGGCGTTTAAAAGAGTTTATGACCAAGTTAAAAAAAATGAAATTTTGGAGGCTGTGCTAGCCAATAATCCGGCTGCCAAAAATTACAGAACAAGTTTATTGGCAGCTGATTTAGGTAGTGTTATAAAACACCGTACTGATCCTCAAAGACGCGATCTTAAGATGGTGATTGAAGCGCATAAGGGGGAGTAGGATGGAATATGAAGATAAAATTCAGAAAGAATTAAGACGAGTTAAATATTATAGTTATTTAAGTAATAGTTTTGCAGCTGTTGTTGGACTGTGAGGAACTTATTGGGGGCAGGCGTATATATCCGGGTTTTATGAACCAACCTCACGTGGAGAGTTGATGCATAATTTTGGTCTGTTCGGTTTTTTTACTTCATTAAGTATAGGCGGACTTTTGTGTACTAAGCTTACTAGCATTAAAAAAAAATCATTGGAAGATGAGTTAGAAATAGCTAGAACATTCGAGTAAAACCATCAAAACAATTTCCCAATAACCGATCCTACTAAATAGCCGATTGCCCCAGTCCCAACACCAATAATTACCATTTCTAAACCTGATTTTAACCAGTTTAGTTTAGTATACATCGTTTTAATCAGGCCAACTACAAATAACATTGTTACGGTTAAAATTACAGCTACAATAGCCGACCAAATTCCGGAGGAAAATACAAACGGCAGTATAGGAAAAGCTGATCCAATTAGAAAGGAAAAAAACATGGTCAAGGCATTTTTAAGCGGAAGATCTAATTTTTCTTTAGCAATTCCTACTTTTCTCTGCACCAGATAATTACAGATGAATTCAGGATGTTTATGTTTAGAATAATCACCCAAAAAATTATCTACCTTCACCTTTTCCAATCCTTCCGAACGCAGAACTTTCTTTATCTCCACTAAACATTGTTTAGGATTATTTTCTAAATCTTCTCGGACAGATTTTATTTCATTCTCGTATACTTCCCGCTGGGATTTGGCGGAAAGATAACTCCCCGCAGACATGGAGAAGGCTCCGGCAAACATGCTGGCTAACCCAGCTAAAATAATTGGGTATTGGTCTCCCGAACCAACATACATTCCTAAAACTAAACCCAAGTTAGAAACTAAACCATCTTCCATCCCAAAGACAAAATCCCTAACCACATCTTTTAATTTTTTTAACAATCTATCTCCTCGTTCTAAATAAATAAGCTTGATATTATTACTTTAATTACTTTATACATAATTAATTAATTATAGCCATGCATTGATTATTAACACATTTCACTTCTCCCTGTCCGCAATCTAATGTTCCCGGCTCGCAGGATAAAGTACAGATGGCGCCAGCACAATCGGGTGCAGAATCAATATTGATTGCATCGGTAGGATGACAGCAGGAGGAAGGAACACATTCGGAATCGGTTAAGCAGTATTTATTATTTGAAATGGATGAATTATTAGTGCAGGAAACAAGAAACACAGTTAAGAATAAGAATATTATTTTAAGGGAAGTATACTTATCCATAGAGTTATGAAATAATTTGGGTTTATATAGTTAATGATTGGATTGGTTTTTGTCTAAATATCTAATCTTAGTTATGACCAGGCTTAATCCTAACTAACACCATCTCCCCCAAACATATATAAACCAAAATACTCTATTCTCACTTAAAAGAGGTTAAGTATGAAATTTAAAGTAAAAGATATGGACATAGCTACCGGAGGAATTCTGATAGCCATACTTAACCAAGCAGACGCTGAATTCTTAGACTTACATTCCGGAGACCGGATACTATTAAAAAAAGGAAATCGAGAAGTTACCTGTATCCTAGATATTTCGGAGAGCCGAAAAGCTGTTCCCAGAGGCAAGATCGGACTGTTTGAGGAAGTTTTAGACAAATTAAAAGTCCGGCCCAACACTTTAGTGGAAGTAAAATTTACCGGAAAACCAGAATCAGTAACCCATATCCGCGAAAAATTATTTGGCCAACGCCTGTCTTATAAAGACCTGTACCACATAGTGGATGATATTTCTCATGACCGTCTCACGGATATTGAAAAAACTTATTTTGTCTCAGCCGGATTTATCAACGGCTGGGATATAAAGGAAGTAGTAGATTTAACCAAGGCCATGGTAGATGCAGGAGATAAAATAAAATTCCGAAAAATGACCTTGGATAAACATTCTATTGGAGGAGTGCCTGGGAATAGGACTACCATGATTGTTGTTCCAATAATAGCTGCGGCCGGGTTTATCATTCCAAAAACCAGTTCCCGAGCCATAACTTCACCCGCTGGAACGGCCGACACCATGGAATGTCTGGCTAAAGTGGAATTAAGTAAAAAAAAGATAATCGAAGTAGTGCGCAAGACCGGGGGATGCATGGTGCACGGCGGATCTATGAATCTAGCTCCGGCAGATGATAAAATCATCGAAGTAGAACATCCCTTATCCATTGATGCTGAAGGCCAGTTGTTAGCTTCAGTTATGGCCAAGAAATATTCGGTGGGAGCTTCACGAGTATTAATTGATATCCCTATGGGCAATACCACTAAAGCTAAAACTAAAAGTGAAGCCAGGAATCTAAAAAAGAAATTTATTCAGCTAGGCAAGCATTTGGGAATGAAAGTAAAAGTCATAATAACTAACGGGTTGCAGCCCATAGGCAAGGGAATTGGACCGTTATTAGAATCGGAAGATGTCTTGGCCGTTTTAAGAAACGACCCCCTAGCACCGGAAGATTTACGGATGAAAGCGTTGATTATGGCTGGGATACTGCTAGAGATGACCGGGAAATATTTTAAAGGACTGGGTTTCAGAAAAGCTAAGCAAATTTTAGACAGCGGTCAAGCACTTAAAAAAATGAACCAGATCAGGGCTGCGCAAGGTAAAATCAAGCGCCCTCAGCTGGGTCAGTTCCGGCAGGAGGTTAAATCAGCCCATTCCGGCCGGGTAAAAGTAATTGATAATAATATCATCTCCAAAATAGCTAGGATCGCGGGTGCTCCTAAAGATAAAGGGGCCGGGATGTACCTAAATAAAAAACTTAAAGACCGAGTAAAATCCGGTGAGGTATTATATACTATTTATTCCCAGAATCAAAACAAACTAGATCTAGCCCGGGAGTTAGTCAGGAAGGATAATGGGTATAAGATTGGTTAGGCAATTAAATTTTAATTATTAACCTTAATTAGTTTTAATCACCATAGTTGAATTATTAAAATCTGAAAAAGTTACAAATTACTACTACAATCTTAAACTATAGAGAAGTTTGCATAATTAAATTATTTATCCGCAAACTTCTAAAGAGAATTTGAAATAAACGTAATTTTGGCATTAAACAAACGATATATTTGCCAAAATTACTATTTTTCAAACTTCTCTATAAGCTTTCATTCGTATTTACTCAATCCAGCACTTTTCTCCAACACCAAAATAATTTTATCCTTAGTTCGAGCCTTTTTAATCTCTCTAGCTAATTCCTTATCCTTAAACACCTCTTTAATCCATAAGGCAATTTCATTATTTTTCTTAGTAACATACTGGCCAAAATCCTTATCACTCATTAACCATAACTCTTTATACAAATCAATTTTGTTCTTAGCCAAACGACCACTAGGCATTTTAAGTAAATTATCTTTAGTAATGTGGGGCTTGAGCAGAATTTTCCGGGTAGAAAGTTCATTAAACACCCTGGACATGGACAACTTTTGGAATAATACCACCATAGCAATCGAAATTAACAAATAAGTAAACAACAGCAAGAAACTTCCAGTTAAGTTAGAAAAACCAACATTGAACAACAGCGATTCTTTAATCATTTCTGAACTTAACATATACGGACTGGCAGAGATTATTGCTCTAGCCACGGGAGGAAAACTTTCCACCGGTAAAACCAGGTTGGATAAAAATAAGAATAAAGTCCCAATAGAAATGGAAGCAATAGTTGTTCCTTCCTGAGTATTGAATAAATGACCGATGGCCGCTCCCAGGAATACAAAAAAACTTACGCTTAAGACTAAAATGGCAAAAGTTACCCCAAAGTTTTCAAATAGAGGTATCTTAATAAAAAAGTAACTTGCTCCCAAGATTATAATTAGTTGCCCAAACAAAATAATGACGTTGGTTATGTACCGGCCTAGGATATGATAAGCTTCATTAGTTGGAGCAGTAAAAGTACGAAAATAAGCACGGGATTTCTTTTCCATAACTACTAAGGTACTAGAGAGCATTATTCCTACAAATAATATAGCTAGAGTTAAGAAATAAGGGAACATGAAGATAGATTTATCTGAAGTGGACAAGATTGGATTTACACTAACTTCAAATTGGTTAACTATCCCCGAAGCAGATTTAACCTGCAGGGAATTAATCTTATCCTTAGTTGATTGAATACTGGACTCGATCTCCGCTACTTTTGAATTGATAGTTTCAGTTTCCGAAACTAATCCCCCGGCTAGATTGTTTATTTCTCCAAGCTTACTGTCAGCGGTCGAAAGTTCATCCTTAGCCAGAATTAAATTTTGTTCCAGACCGGAAGTAGAATTAGTTATAATCCCGGTTTCAGTAGCGGAAATTTCAGCCAACTCTTCCGAATCATCCCTAACCAGCCCAGCTTTGGACTGATAAGCCTGATCTGATTCCAAGGTATCCAGCAGCGAATCCAAGTCGTCCAATAATAAGTCTGTAGATTCTTTAATCTCTCCAGTGGAAGCATTAATATCTTTAACCAGATCCATTGCCGTTTCCAGATCCTGCTTAGTTTTAATTAAATCTATTTCTCCACCCTTAGTTTTAAGGCTGTTTACACTAGTCTGAATTATAGTTAAGGATTCCCTAATCTTGTTTATAGCCTGAGCCTCCAGCTCCGAACCGGAAGAAGCTGCATCAACGGCATCAACCAAGTTTTGGGTTAAAGACAAGGAAATTTCTTCAGATTGGGCACCGATGGTAGAAGAAACTGAACCAATCACCGATTCTACTAAATTGGTCCTAGATTGATCAACATAAAAGCGGATAGTGTTTACTTTACCTTCCTTAATAACAAATTCTTCCGGCAATTGGACACAAATATTAGTGGCCCCAATCTTAATGTTCTCAATGCATTTCTCAATGGAGTCATAATTTAAAATGGTATGATCACGTTCCAACTGAGAAGTGAACTGTAAAGCCAACTCACTTTTGTCTAAGGAAACAACTCCTACTGAAATGCTGTATTCTTGAGAATTTGATAAGGCCAATGAAATCAAGGCAATTAATAATAACGGACCAGCTATGACTACAAAGGCGGAAGCTTTAGACCGCAGCAGAATCTTAAAATTCTTACTGATAATGCTTATTAGTTTTTTCATGGTAGCAGGTTTATTTATTTTTATACCTCTTACGCTGTTTCCTCTTAGATTTTTTGCGCCGGCTGACATCAGTTTCATTGGAAATCTTTTCAAACAAGTTGTCCATACTAGGCTTCACAAATTCTATTTCGGTTAAATGTTCCCCCAACCCCTCTATAACTTTCAAAATTTGCGGGGTAACTTCTCCCGGACTGCGGGTAGAGATGATTAAGTTCTGGTCCTTGATAACATAATTCCGAATTAAACGAGTTAGGTTAATATCCAGCTGTTTTATACTGGAAATGATATCCTTGTAATTACCCGGCGCCGATTTAAGATGAATTTCTTCGTTTAGAGCATTAGCGGATTTGATTTCACCCGGTTTGCCAATAGCAGCAATTTTTCCATCCTTGATTATGGCAATCCGATGACAAACATTCTCCAAATTAGATAATTCGTGGCTGGCTATTATTACTGTTGTACCGGCTTGATTTATTACCCGGAGCAAATTCCAGATTTTATTGCTCAGCACCGGATCCAGGTCTGAAGTTGGCTCGTCTAAGATTAATATCTGGGGATCATGGATTAAAGAGCACACAATATCCAGACGGCGTTTCATTCCTCCGGACAATTTTTTTCCGAGAGTGTGCTGAGCCTGAGTTAAGCCCACCAAGGTTAGTAGATTTTGAGCATTGGCCTCTATAACCTTAGAAGAAAGATTATATAATGAACCAAAATAACGCAAATTTTCAATGACGGTTAAGTTAGGATAAAAGCTGGGAGATTGAGAAGCAAAACCGTAGATTTTCTTAAGCTGGCTTTGATATTTGTTAACCGAATGAAAAACATCAACTTTATCCGAATAAATGTCCCGGATTTTTATGTCGCCCCGGTCTGGTTTTACAAAACCAACTAATAAATTTAAGAAAGTGGTCTTTCCTGAACCGCTGCTGCCAATAATACCAAATAATTCTCCCTGGTTGATAGAAAAACTAACATCATTCAAAATATAATTCCGACCGTAGACCTTGGAAACACCATCTACTTTGTAAAGTACTTTTTGGACTCCAGCCATAACTTAATTGTTTTTTTTAACTTTTTAAATTGATTGTACTACTTTTTAGTGGATATTTGGGGATGGTGGGGGCGGTGGTGGTGGCAGGGAGAGCAGTATT
The DNA here is from genome assembly GCA_035289845.1 of Candidatus Nanoarchaeia archaeon. Lineage (GTDB taxonomy): Archaea > Nanobdellota > Nanobdellia > Woesearchaeales > GW2011-AR9 > DATDWB01. The sequence goes on from DATDWB010000045.1 coordinate 22,535, forward strand.
TGGACCAGATTAAAACATCCCGCTGCTTCCAAACCTTTTTTCTCCCCGATTAGTTTCATCCAAGTCCTGAACTTCTAGAATCTGCTGGGGTTCAATCGAGTGAATTATCATCTGAGCTATTCGCATGCCCTTCTCTACCGTAAAAGGCTGAGATGACAGATTGTGTAAAATTATTTTAAGTTCTCCCCTATAATTAGGGTCTAATACCCCGCCCATAGTCTTAATTCCGTGATTAGCAGCCATCCCTGATCTATCCCAAATTAAGCCCACATAATTAGATGGAACAGCCATAGCAATTCCGGTAGCGATAATTTTTCGTTCCTGGGGGTTTATTATTGCCGTTTCATTAGCATACAAATCCATAGCGGCATCGCCATCGCGGACATATTTAGGTAAAATTGATTCAGGGGTTAATTTTTTTACTAGGATAGGCATACTTTGGAGATTAGTACAAAGTTTTTAAGAATTGTTGTGGAGGAGAAGGATAAATAATCTCACCACTTCCGGCAAAAAGCCATAAATCCGGTATGGCCCAGCATCTCAAATTCTGGACGCATGATTTTATCTTCTATTTTCCACTGCCGTTCTAATAATTCGATTATTTCCTGCACCTGAAGAGAAGTTTTTCTAGCCGCATCAATAAACTGTTTCATTTGAATTAAATTAGGTAAATAAACGACTAAAAATCCGCCTTCCTTTAAAGCAGTTAGAACGGCATTAATAGCCTGCCAGGGTTCAGGAAGATCCAAAGTTATCAAATCAACATTATTCTCTGAAATTCCATTATAAACATTCTCTTGTTTTAGAGTAATATTCTTCAGGCCCAATAAAGCAATATTTTTCTGCACCACATCATAATGCTCGGGATTAATTTCATAGACAGTAATTTCTTTACACACATTGGCTAAAGATAAACACAATGAACCGCTCCCTCCGCCAGCATCCACCACTTTAAAATTGGAATTTACCCCAATTTTAGCCAAAATTAAACCAATATCTTTGCGCTGCATGATCTGCGGTCCCCGCAGTAATGATTCCCATAAATCAGCAAATTGCGGGTCAAGAATAATAAATGGTTCCTGTTTACTGCTCTCAGTAGTTTTCTTTTTAAAATCATTTTTTTTGATTAACCCATATTGAGTGTGGAAATCATCACCAATATCCTTAACATAGAATTTTTTGCCAGTTTTTTTATGGACCAATATTTTTTTAATATTTCTCATTTATCCTGGATTATTAAGCTGATTTAAAAATATTACTGAGAATACATGAACTTAAAAAAAGTTAAAAAACAAAAAATTACTTGTTACTTTGAAGGATAAGAAAAATCTAATTCGGTTTCGGGAACAAAACTTCCGGTAAATCTTCTATCTCCATGATTTATTATTTGGTAGGGAATAGCTGTTCCTTCTGCAGAAAAAGTTACCAGAGCCAAATCAAGGTTATTATCCCGGCCATAATCGACCACGCTTAAGTTAAAATGGGGCCCTACCGGCAAATACCCTAACCGCTGAAGTGGAGCCATCCGAGATTGTTCATCGGTTTTACCATTCCTAAAAGATATATAGACTTCAGCTAGATCGGAATTGTCACCCGCTCTTCTGGCAACTGCCAAATCCAGCAGCCCATCCCGGTTAAAATCCGCCCAGACGGTGCTAACAAGGACAGGTTTGGATTTTTCTTCTGGAACAATAGTTTGGTGTGCTAAATTAGTACAGGAAATTAGTGTACTTAATCCTGCAGCAGCTGCAAATTTATTGAAGTATTTAGTCAGGTAATTTTCCATGCTGATATTAAGTTGGTGTTTAAAAAAGATAAAAAAAATCAATTAAGCACCTTACTTACTTCCTCCATTTTAGGTTTAGATTTTTTTCTTTTTTTGCTCAATCCGATAGCCAACGCCAGTACTAAAGCAATAAATACTAATACTGTAAGCAGAGCTAACAGCAACAGATAACTGTCGCTTTGACGGAAGCTGGTGCTTACCCAGGTTGAACTGCTTCCTTCCTTAACTTTATACTGCTGCAATTCTTTCTCTAATTGATCCTGCAAGGAGGATTTATCAGTACTGCCTGAAACTGCCAAAATGATTAAACAATCCTGAACCGTTACTTCTATTTCTTCAGTGTCTTCTACCTCTCCATCCCGCAGCAACTCGATCTGCAGTTTGTATTTGCCATTCTTAACCTTGGATTCTGGATCAAGGTATAAACTAAACTCAGCACGGTAATCGTTATCAGAAGCAGAAAATTTATCCAACTCAATATTCTCTTTCTTTAAATCAACGCCCAAATCGGAACTCCTAACTCGAAGTTCAACTTCGTCTTCATTATTCTGGCCAACATTTTTGATATTTACTTCCAAAGTAGTCTGCTGCTGACACTGCAGTAAACTGGATCCTAAATCGACGGACTCAATTATCAAGTCGTGTTTTTCTAAATCTAAATCCGCAGTTAAGGATTTAGTAACTTTATATTGGTTGCCGTCTCCATCCCTGGCTTCAACTTCTACTTGAACAGAATACGATTCTTCGTCAATTTCTTCTCCAGCTAAATCTATTTCCAGAGTTACTTTTTCCTGGTCGCCTTTATCCAAATCAAACTCGTCGGCGGATTCGTCTAAGTCTTCACCATCCACATCCAACAGAGTTACAGTCACTTCAACTTCTTCCAAGTCCAGACCACAGTCATTCTTAACTTCAATTTCAAAGTCGTTATTTTCGTAGACTAATTCACCGGAAGATTTACCGTTAATTTCAAAGTGGTCAATAATCAGACAACTATCAACCGATGAAACTTGATAAGTTGAGAAACCTTCAACTGTAAATACTAATTCAGATTGGGAATTGGAAATAATTTTACAGTCTACACAATCCACAAACACACCCTGGTTAAACCCTGTTGACTTTTTAATTGCTGGATCAGTATAAGTTCCAATCAAAGTAATTTTAGCCGGTTGATTAAGTCCGGGAGCCAGCTCAGTATTAACCGCAATTGAATCTTCACTGATTAAAATTAATGTATCCAGGTTACTTGCTCCAGTTATTCCAGCTAAATTAGTGATTGGACTTAGGAATTCTACAGACCCATATTTATTTTCAATTAATAAGTGATTGAAATCAGGTACATGAACCGCCCAAGAATGGCTTTCTTCACCTACCACTACCTCCAGCGAGTAGTCTCCGGTAGTTTCAGCTTCAAATAGGTAGCTGGTTCCAGACCCTACCGAGGAGACGCCGTTATTCAAGTGCCAATTAATAGCTAAGTTCTCATCGGCTACAGACACTAAAAATTCCTGCCATCCACCCGGTGGTAAATAGATTGACTCAGCAGCAGGTGAAAAACTAGTTATACAGCCGTTAAGGTTAAAATCTACGGACCCATAATCCGCCAATCCCTTAACTTCTCCCTCAACGTGAGGATTGATAACATAAGTGTAAAGTTTATGCTGTCCTTGCCCCAAAGCAGAGACATCTACGGTCACAAATTCGGTGGCTGATTCCATAACTCCTAACTCGGATAATTCTTTCTTCTTAACTATTTTAGGTGTTCCCTGGAATTTAGTAAACTCGCCTGTATTTTGATTAAATGAACTTAGAACGGCTTCCACATCGTAGATTAAAACACCAGGAGTCAAAGCATTTTCTCCAATATTAACTAGATCTAATTTTACATCAAGCAGATTTTCCCCGCAGCTTAGTTGGTCGTCTTCTAAAGTTAAATCGGTTATAACAACCCCCGCTCCTTCCCGCTGCACGTTAAAGACCATTTGTTTTTCATCTTCATAACTATCGTCCCAGAACCAAAACCCGTCATCTTCCACTTTTAGACTTAAAGTAAATTCTTCTGGCGCATCAAAAGGAACTTGAAAAATAAAACTATGGGAAGCTGTTTCTCCCGCTTCTAAGCGCCATTTGCCGTTTTTACAATCAACCACGGTGCATTCTGCTAAATAAGGAAACTCTGCAAAATTTGAATCTACGTCGGCACTAACTTCTACCAAGCCTAATTCTTGCTCAAGATTGTTGGTAAAGGATAAAAATACGGTTACTTTTTCTCCTGGAACAACAGCTACACTTTCCGGTGAATTCCACTGCTCTTCATTGAATTCCACTTGGCTTATCTCTAATCCCTTCTTAACGTATAAAGAAAATTCCTGAGCTTCAGAATCTAATCCCTCAGAATCGGTTACTACCAGACTTAAATCGTATTCCTCTCCCGGATTGCCTGGCATCAAATCTATCTCCAATCCATTAGCCTCAATCCAGTCCACGGAATTAAAAGATAATCCGTTAACTGTAGATAGTTGTTCATTAAGGTTTAAATCGGATTCAGAATCTGAATCGTCCGCGGCCAAAATTAAAATATTGGGTTTAACACCAGTAACAATACCAGTTAAGCCGCTGATTTTTTTGCCATTAACTTTCAAACCTTCGATTTTCGGCTTTTGGTTAACATAATTGATAGTAATTTCAGACGAGTCAGTGTCAGTTTGGTTAACGTTGTCGGTAACTTTAACTGAGACTGTGGCAGAAGTTTGTCCGTTGATACAATCAAATTCCGGCTGGGAAGAACTGGAGTCATCAAACTGCCCATCATTATCTAAATCCCAAGCAAAGTCCAGATTATCATCCACACTATCATCTGAATTTAATCCGTCTAAAGTGATAGTATCTCCGCCAGCGCAAGTATAAGGCCCTCCGGCATTAGCATTAGGATCGGCTCCGTCATAAGTATAACTTTGAGTGGGAGAAATTGTTTCTTCGTTGTTAATATTTTTAGCGATTACCGAATAAGTTACGGTCATACCATCCACTGCATTTAAAGTTAAATAGGATAAAGATCGGCAATAATTATCTCCCAAAGTATTATTCATGGATGAAATAACCGTTCCATCTACTCCATTGTTCCATTTTAATTTTACACTTGATAATCCAGCGGCATCAATTACCTTCGCACAAATTGAAACTTCGTCTTCAGTAGTCGGAAATTCCGGTGAATGATCTAAATTACTGATAGTTGGACCAACAGCCAAGACACTTAGCCCGCTTGCAACCAATATCACAACTAATAAGAAAAGCCTGGTAAAAAATATATTTTGTTTCACCTTGTAAACCCCCTGTTTTCTATCCCTAATTATTTAACGCCCTCATCTATCACCCTAATAATCTAAGTTGGAGAACAACTTGTTTATAAATCTTACTAAACCGGAGTATTTTAAAGTAGTAAAAATAAAAAATGTAACTTATTGGGAATGTCCTAAAATAGAAACGTTAATAAAGTAGTTCTTTTATACTTCTTGGTATCAAGAGGTAATAATTATGGCAAGACCAAGAAGTAAAAATAAAGCTGTATGTCAGAATGGAAAATGTAATTTTTTCCGTAAAGAAA
>DATDWB010000046.1:0-11327 GCA_035289845.1 Candidatus Nanoarchaeia archaeon
GAATTTGGAGAAACTGTTACCGTATTCTTTACTGACACTACCACTTCCTATGATGAATTAGTGAGCTGGATGTGGGACTTTGGTGACGGAGAAACTTCCACTGAACAAAATCCTTCCCACACTTATGCGGATGAAGGGGAATACACTGTTACTTTAACAGTTTACGATGTGGATGGCGATTTTGATACTGCCACTGACACCAAATATGTTTACAATGAAGCACCTACCATAAACGCTGGCGGCCCTTATTTCTGTAATGAAGCCAGTACAATTATGTTAAGTGCAACTGCAACTGACGTACCAGCAGATTACCCCCTAACGTACGCTTGGGATTTGGATGATGAAGAAGGGTATGAAACAATAGGACAATCTGTTATGTACCTCTGTGGCAACGGTGATGATAGTGTTTTGGTTGAGGTGCAAGTTACCGATAACGATGGTGACGCTGGATACGCTGAAGCAGCCGTGAACATTAACAACGTTGCACCTATGGCGTTCCTTTACGGACCTTTTAGCGCTGCTGCTGGTCAAGAAGTGTGCTTCGCACCTCAAGTAGCAGATGTAGAAGATCTGGAATTCAGCTACGCTTGGGATCTTGACAACGACGGCCAATTTGATGACTCGGAAAGTAATGTTGCCTGTACCTCCTACAGTGAGCAAGGCACCTACCCCATTGCAGTACGGGCCTTTGATGGAGACGACTGGAGTAATGATGCCGCTAGTACCGTAACCGTCTACAGTTTTGGTATTGAATTAGAACCAGGTTGGAATTTAATTTCCATTCCCTTAGTCCCTACTGATACTAATATTGAAGCCGTGTTAAATGAAGCCGATGTAGAAGTTGTCTGGGCTTACCAACACAACCCCGAAACTGGGGAGAATGAATGGTACAGCTACTCACCGGATGCTCCGGAAGAAGTTAATGACCTTGAAACAATGGTGCCAGGTTATGGGTACTATGTGTATGTTAGCGAGGAATATTTAGCTGATCTAAACTTGGGTTTATATAACAACGGGGATAAATATTACGAAATTGGCCAGCAGGGAATACCTATGCCTCCGCAAGTGACTTTAACTTCCGGCTGGAACTTGATTGGACACTTTGGTATGAACGAAGTTGCTAAATCTGAAGAGATTCAAGATTTAAGCGGCGGCAGTTTAACCGATTTGGCTGATTTAACCTTGTTAGGTCAAGCTGCTGGTCCAATAAATTACTTGGAACCGGGAGTAGGCTACTGGGTTTTCGTAACTGGTCAAGGCAGCTTATTGTATGCCCCATCGGAAGCGGATTACGCTGAAGATCAAGACTAAAGGTTCAAGAATAAAAGGTAAAACCTTTTTCTTTCTTTTTTTTTAATCATTTTTTATTACATAAATCTTTTATAGTGTTTGTTTTCCTGGACTATATCTTTGGGGGTTAAAAATGAAAAAAATAATGTTCATACTTGCAATTTTTACAATTTTTCTGCTAAGCCTTAGTTCAGTCCGCGCATTTAATGTTCCGCAGAAGTTCTATGGGACTGTGGTTTATGAAGATGGTAATTTTGCACCTGATAGTACAATAATTACGGCGAAATTAAATGGGGCGGTGGCGGATGAAGCCACCGTGTCAGCGGGCAAGTATAGTTATGGAGATGATAAATTAGTAGTTCCCGATGATAGCAATACTGGCGGGACAGTTACTTTTTACATTGGCAATTTAAAATCTAATGAAGAATACATTTTTGAAAGTGGTGCGGTTACGGAGTTAAACCTTACTTTTCCGGGGAATTGCCCCGGAGAATGTACTAGTTCAGCCAGCGTTCCTGCGGGAGATTCATCCGGCGGTTCTTCAGGTGGTGATTCTAGTTCGTCTAGTTCCTCCGGCGGGGGTGGTGGAGGCGGATCTAGTGGTGGTTCCGGAGGCGGCGGTGGCAGTAGCAGTAGTGGTAGCAGTCTAACTAAAACTAATTCCGCTGACTCGGAAACCGTAGATACCGGATCTTCTAATAATCAGGAACTAGTCGGCACTACTAAATTAGCTTCCGAAAATTCTGCTGACACTACGGGTTTAGATACGGATGAAAGCGGCAACTTTTTAACCGGTGCAGGAGTGGTGGAAACTGGAGCCGAAAGCCAGGTTCAAACTATTTTGATAATAATAGGGGTCTTAATTCTGGTTGGAGCAGTGGGATACTATGCCCGTGTTAGAAAAATTAAAGCCAAGACTGTTCCAGAAACAGCCGCCGAGCCCCCCAAGTAATTAATAAGTTGGGAATGTCCTACCCTACGACTGTTAACTTTGCATGAAGTAAATTTCCCCACGTCCATACTTTAGTTGCCTGTTTCTCCAAAATTGCTGGCGTCACTTTTTTATGCAATTGGTGCATAAAATTCCAGTAAAACTGGAACATCCACAAAGAATCTTCAAGAGCAGACTTATTTTTAGAATAATCTTTTGTTTTTCTCACTAATCTTGAGAGCTTGCCTCTCAAGATACTGTTAAAACTTTCATTTGTATTCGTGTCAATCTCCCACAGATTTGGATTTCCATATATTGCTTTCTTAATTGCTGGAAAGACTTTCTTTCCCGCTACTGATTTAACTTTCTGTCCATAACAAAGATAATCTTTGTTATAATATTCGGGTAAAACAGTAGTGTAATCATCATTTCCATCAGAATAAATTTCAATTTTATGTTTATACGTTGGCTGTTGCACACGATCCTCAAATTGATTAAACATTAATCGTAAAGTGTTTTTATCCCAATTTCCTATACCAAATGCAACGAAGAAAAAAGATACACGTTTTACTGTTGTTGCAATAGCAGTTTTGCTTGGTTTAGGGAATTTATCGTCTTCGGACTTAAGTTTTTTAGGTTTTTTTTTATAAACGTTAAGATCTCATCTACTTCATATGTGCTTAGTCCAAGATCATGGACCAAGTGATTGGTCATTTCTTTTGCATGAAGTGCAACATCATGCAACAATTTGCTTACTGTATCGCGATGAACGTGCTGTGCTCTTTCTACAGCGCGGATTCCCCTTTTTGCGACAAGTTCTTTGCAAATTGCTTTTATTTTTCTCTCGCTTAATTTTTTATTATAGAGGGGTGTTCCTTTTGTTTCCACAAAAGCAACATTACAATGTTTACAAAGAAAGCGTTGATGATGAGCATTATTTTTTCCTTGTTTTGTGATTTCTTTTCCATTTTCTTTACGGAAAAAATTACATTTTCCATTCTGACATACAGCTTTATTTTTACTTCTTGGTCTTGCCATAATTATTACCTCTTGATACCAAGAAGTATAAAAGAACTACTTTATTAACGTTTCTATTTTAGGACATCCCCATAAGGTATTACTTAATAAATTTTTCCCTAAGGAGTGGTTATATTTGATTATCCAACAGCCAATAACTCAGCACGCGCACCCCAGACCCCGTCGCGCCTTTCTGCAGGTAATCACCTTCAACCCCCCAATAAGCTGAACCGGCTATGTCTAAATGAGCCCACGTGGTACGTTCCACAAATTTATTCAAAAATACCGCGGCAGTTATCGAACCGGCTTCGTAACCTTTGCCTTTCTGGCTAATGTTGTTCAAATCAGTTATTGTCCCATCCATCCAATTTTGAAAATCATCAAATAAAGGCAGAGGCCAGACTCTATCTCCACTGGCCATACCCGCCGTCCGCAAATCTTCCACCAGCTTTTCATCTTTACTGATCACCGCAGCAGCATAATATCCTAAGGCTACCACACAAGCTCCGGTTAAGGTAGCCAGATCGATCATTACTGCAGGTTGGTATTTGTCTTCCGTATAAGCTAAAGCATCCGCTAAGATCAAACGCCCTTCAGCATCGGTATTCCCAATTTCAATAGTCTTGCCATTATAGGCTTTAACAATATCCCCCGGACGCTGGGCATGTCCGCTGACCATATTCTCACACAGGGGCATAACTCCTAATAAATTCTTTTTAATACCTAACTCCGCCGCCACTTTGATTGTCCCTAATACTGCTGCCGCCCCAGCCATATCAGTCTTCATATCTTCAATATATTTGGTTGGTTTTAAGTTATAGCCGCCGCTGTCAAAAGTAATACCTTTACCTACTAAGGCTATGGGCTTGCCGCTGCCGCCATTATATTCTATCAAGATTAATTTGGGAGGATTTTCACTTCCCGCATTAACACCAAGCAGTGAACCCATACCTAATTTTTTTAATTCTGCTTCTTCTAAAACTTTAACTTTAATCTTGGAATTATGTTTAGCCGCAACTTCCTTAACAACTTTTTCCAGGTAAGTAGAATTTATTACATTGGCGCTGTCTTCTACTAATTCTCTAACCAAATTAGTTGCCTCAGCAATAACTCGACCGGTTTTAAGACCGGCGGTGAAAGGAGATTTCATATTTTCCCACAGTAAGGATACTTCAATTAAGGGCTTATTTTTATCTAATCGATCTTTAGACAAATATTTGGAAAATGAATAATTAGCTAACAATAAAGCTTCGGCCACTGCCCGCCCGGCCATTTCTTCATTCAACCCTTTAACCGCTGCCGCCAGTTTAGGAATGTTAGTGGTAAAGGAAGTAAATTTGCTGGATCGAATCTGTTTGACGGATTTTCCAAGTATATTCCTCAATTGTTCAATACTCAGGTCCTTTTCTTTGCCCAAACCGGCTAGGATAACTTTCTGAAAGGGAAGACTGGAAATCTTAGTAGAATAAAAAGTGCCAAATTCCGACGAAAACAGTTTGCGCTTGAAGGCTTCAGCTATTTCCTTAGACAGATCTAAGTTATAGGATTTATAATAATCCTTATCCTCTTCAAAAATTCCTAGAACTAATACTTCTTGATTTGGATCTAATTTGGGTTGTAATATTAATTTCATCTTAACCTCCGTGGCTTGAGCAGGCCTCAACTGGATAACTATGAATAACGCTCCGATTTGATATTTTTTGGATCTACTCCTTTACTCATCAAAAGCTCCTTTGTTTCCAGCACTAACTCCTTTAGTCCGCAGATATAAAAAGTTTTGTTTTTCAAGTCTGAACCTAGATTATCTTGGACATGGCCTAGGGCCCCCTTCCACTTTTCCCGGCTTAAAACTGGCAAATATTGAAAATTAGGGTATTTTTTAGCCAAATTACTTAGTTCTGAGTAAAATAGTAAGTCTTTTTGAGTTTTTGTACCAAAAATAAGCTTGAAACATCTGCTGCTTCCCGGCAGATATTCTTTGATCATTGAATATAAAGGGGTTATCCCAGTCCCGGCACCGATAAACCAATGCTCATTCTCCGTTTCTGAATCGAATAAAAAGTGACCGAATGGACCTTTAATCTCCAGTGAATCTCCTGAATTTAGCTTAGAAAATACTTCTGAAGCAAATCCATCCTGAATAATTTTAACACATAAATTAATACTTTCTTTCTGGGAAGGCGGACTCAAGATAGAATATGACCTCATCTTGGTATTTTCTCCTTTCTTAATTTTTAAGGTAACAAATTGTCCAGCTTTAAAAATAAAATTAGCTGGACGGTGGAAAGATATTAGAATTACGTCTTCAGTTAAATTCTTCTTGGAAAGAACTTCAGCTTGAAAAGTTATTAGCTCCATTATCTTGATCCTCGGATTAAAATTTAAATAATTTTCTGTTGGATGTTCTATAACAGCCTAAACCTGACCCCATTTAATTATATACTATACTTTTCTAAATTAATGATTCCCTCAGAGGCTTCCCTCCCTTCCTCTACCAATAATTTAATTTTCTTCCTATTTTTCCTACTTCCTTTGTAACCTCTCACCGTACCATCACTTTTCACCACCATATGACACGGCACCAGTTGGTACATAAGGATTACTACGAAGGGCTTAGCCTACTGTTTGGCAGCTTTTGAACCCTAATTGCAGGGCAATTTCTTTATAAATAGTTACTTTTCCTTCCGGAATTTGTTTACCAAGCGCATAAACTTGCTCCCAGAATTGGCTTGGGGTCTGCTCCATTTTTCTAAAAATTCTTGAATTTTTTGATTACTTTGCGGTTCGGCATTCCGGCCTAAAGCATAATAAGTTTTCTCCACCGAATTTCCCCAAGAAAAATCGCCTTTTTCTAATTCTACGGTGTGCACTTCAATTTCTTTAGTCTGAACGCCTTTGCGGAGATGATAATAAATACTCCGTTGAGTTACTTTAGGAAATACTTCATTATAAATCTTAGATATCTGGTACCCATAACCCTTATTTAAGTAATACAATATTTCCACTACATTCTGCCTAATTTGGCTTTTTACTGGCCGGCCGCGCATAATCTAAAGATAGAGATATTATTTATAAGATCTGTGGTGTAAAAGATTTAAACAACATTTTTAAGCTAAGATAATATTATTTATTCTAATGACTAAATCACCTATTGCCAAAAACAAACAGAAAGATATTTCCAAGAACAGAATAATTGAACTTTTTAAGCAAGCCGATCTTATTTTTTCCACAGATAAAACTTTAGCCAACCGTTATGTTAATTTAGCCCGAAAATTGGCCATGAAAGTTAAGATCAGAATACCTTTAGATCTAAAACGTAGATTTTGTAAGCATTGTTATAATTATTTGGCGCCTGGAGTTAACTCTAGAATCAGGACTAGGGCCGGCAAGGTAGTAATTGCCTGTTTGGAGTGCAGGAAGTTTACAAGAATTCCGGTAAGGAAGAAATCAACCTAAAAGTTTAAAAAGTAATAACTTCCCTATTTTAAAAATGGAAAAAATACCTGTAGATAAAGATATAGAAGTAACTTTAGAAACTCTAGACTTAGATCAGTGGGTTGTTTCACATCTTAAAGCCGAACGTCAAAGAATTGCAGAGTTGGAGAAAACCGAATGGCAGCGTTGGGTGCCAGGTTTAGGGACTTATAGATTGATTAAAGATGAAATTACTGGTGATCAAAGCAGGTTAGATGGTATGCATAACTTAGTTTATAATTCTCTTGTAAGCAGGTATAACATTGTAGTTGGCTCCGTCTCACTGTTTTTAATTGCTGCTGGATTATACGATTATTGTGGGGGGCCATTATGAACGAAGGCCAGAAAGCACAAAAAATTTTAAACGAATTGGCTGAATTAATCGTTCAAAGTAAACCTACCCTCCGGTCAGATTATATTGTAGGATTTTACAGACTCTGGACACGGCTTCCTGCGATAGAAAGAGCGCTGATTAAAAAAGGAATTCTAACGCAAAGCGACATTGATATAGAACAGATTCCGTTGCTGGAAGAAAGTAAAGAAGATTTTAAATTAACTAAAAATCAATCCTAAACTCTTTGCCCTGTTCTCTAAAACCTAATTTTCTATAAAATTCATGAACTTTTGGTTTTTCATTGCGGCTGGTGCAAATCAGCTTATAACAACCCTTTTCCTTAGCTTCCTTGATAACCATTCTTACCATATCTGAACCTAGACCCAATCCGCGTAATACTTCATCTACAAACACATCTTCCATCAATCCAAACGGTTCTTTATGTAGATCATTATGCAGGACATAAAGATAGGCTCGAGCAACTTCCTGTCCGTTTTTTTTAATATAAAATTTTGTTCCAACATTTTTTATAGCCTTAGATTGAATGTCCATAAATTATAACTTTCCTTCGTTTTAATCTACCTTTCTTTCTCCAGCAGCAACTTCTTCTCCACCCTGGCTACTACCCTCCGGATATTATCTACTGCGTCGGCATTGGCGCTGATGGAATCCACTCCTTGATGCACTAAGAAATCAGCCATCTGCTGCTTGCTTCCCGCCTGTCCGCAGATGGACGTTTTCACATGATACCGTCGGCAGACTTTAATCACTTTGGCAATTTCGCCCAGTACTGCTGGATGCATTTCATCAAATAATTTTTGTATTTTTTGATTATTACGATCGATACCTAAAGTTAACTGAGTTAAATCGTTGGTGCCAAAAGACACAAAACTTATTCCTTCCCGGCATAAATCTTCAATGATCCAGCAAGACGCCGGAGTTTCGATCATTACCCCAAACTCAATTTCTTTAACTGGTTCTATCCCCATCTGGCGCATTATTTCCTTGGCTTTTTTAACTTCATCTACTCGAATTACAAAGGGCACCATTACTCCAATATTACTTAACCCTTCGGTATGCAATTCTTTAATCGCTTGAAATTCTGCCTGTAAAATTTTTGGCTCATCTAATAATCTTCTAATTGCATGCCAGCCAATCATAGGGTCGGTTTCTTTGGGTTCTTTATCCCCGCCTTCCAGGTTTCGATATTCATCTGAACGCATATCGGAACATCGGACCCATACTGGTTTGGGGAAGAATGCCTTGCCTATCTTTCCTATTCCTTCCTTAAGCAACTGGACATAATCTTTCTCCTTGCCTTGACGCACATATTCTGCCGGATGAATTCCTCCGCTGGCAATCATTATTTCCGTCCTAACCAAACCAACACCATCTGCTCCGGTAGCTGCAGCCCTTTCCGCCAGATCAGGTAAATCTACAATAAGTTTAATCTCAGTAGCAGTAATAATTTCTTCACCCTGATCAGAAACTTTAGATACTGTCATCTTCTTAGCTTCTTTAATTTCAATTTTTCCTGCATAAACTATCCCTCTGGTAGCGTGTACTGTTACTATCTGTCCATCCTTGAGAACTTCCGTAGCATGTTCTGTTCCCACAATACAGGGGGTGCCCATCTCTCGGGAAACTATGGCTGCATGAGCCGTCATCCCTCCTTCATCCGTAACGATGCCCGCTGCTCTTTGCATGGCTGGTACAAAATCAGGAGTGGTCATGGTAGTGACTAGAATATCACCCTTGAGTACTCTGTCCAATTGGGAATGGTCTAGGACCACTTTTACTCTTCCGGTTGCCACTCCCCGGGAAGCAGTTTCTCCCTTAACTAAGATCCGACCTTCTTCAATACACACTTCATCTTCAGTTTCGCACTCTGTTTCTTGAGATTTAAAAGTGGTAACTGCCCGGGATTGGACGATAAATACTTGATTATTTTCTACCGCCCATTCGATATCCTGTGGTTTGCCGTAATGCTCTTCTATTTTTCTTCCTAACCGCGCTAATTCTAAGATGTTACTATCGGCCACTACCTGTCGTGATTGCATATCTTTAGGGATAAGCTGTTTTTCATTTTCGCCGTCCTCATTTCTAAACAAACCCCATTCCTGGCGACGTACTTCAATTTTTTTTATTTTCCGGGTATCTTTGTCTATGATATACAAGTCTGGATTTATTTCTCCCCCCACAATCATTTCCCCCAAACCGTATACTGCTTCAATCACTATTTCTTTAGAATTGTTAGTGGAAGGATTGATGGTAAACATAACTCCAGATTGATCTGAATTGACCATCCTTTGAACAATAGCTGAAATCAATACTTTATCATGAGAAAAATTATTTTTAACTCGGTAATATATTGCCCGGGCCGTAAACAAGGAGGCCCAACAAGCCTGCACGGCGTTGACTACGTTTTCTTTTCCCTTAATATTTAGATATGTTGCCTGCTGTCCGGCAAAACTGGCTTCCGGTAAATCTTCCGCGGTAGCTGAAGATCTGACTGCTACAAATACTTCTGTCCCTTGGATCAATTGTTCCGCTTTTTTTTTGTTTATCCCCAATAATTCATAATTATCCTTAATTTCATCAGTAATTTCTTCCGGGATGGGGGTAGAAATCATCACTTCTTGCACTTTTTGTGCGGTGGATTGAAGTTGGGAGTTGTCTTCCACATCTAAACCTTGCAGCAGATCCTGAATGCGGGATTTAATTCCGGTAGTTTCGATATATTTTTGGTATGCTTGCGCTGAAACTGCAAATCCATTAGGTATGGGTAAACCTAAATTAAACATTTCTCCTAGATTAGCCCCTTTACCTCCGGCTACATCTATTGCTTCTTTATTTAGATCTTTAAACCAGACTACGTAAGACATAATAAACCTCTTTTTAAAGGATAAAGCAAAGGTTGCTTTTAATATTTTTGGTGGGAAATTATAAATAGGGGTATCTATTTTAAATTTAAATGGAACCATTACTTATTGTCTGCAGATCCGATAAAGCTTTGGCCGTAAAGAAAGCTTTCCTCCAATATCCTCAATTATATGAGAATGTTGGTTTAGATATTATTCCATTAGAGTATACTCCTAAAAACTTATCTAAGGTTAGCACCTTTGATGGTGATTACTCAGCCCTAATTAAAAAAGGACAGCAAGAATTGATTGCCTTCCACCGGAAAATAAAATCTCATGGTGGGAGAGGAGATTATTGGATAAGCATTACCACTGGTGTTGTCCACCACACTTTTGAACCCCACAGCCGGCAAGTACCGCTTCTTACCTCCCTAGCTTTAGTTGGACGGGCAGGATCAACGGCTATTGGTCTTGGTCCTAGTGTTTTGGCTTCAGCCCGTATGCAGGAAGAACCAAAATTGGAAGGACTTATTGATAAAGTTACTCAGGGACAAATTATATCCGAAACTGCAGATTATATGGCCGTAACAATGGCTTTAGCATTAATAATATCACCGGAGTGGTATAAGCTAAGAGAATATGTTAAGTGATAAAAAGTATACCAAACCGGTAATTGACCTCCCCACGCCGCCCCAGCACAATTCGAAAAGTGAGTGATTTAGTACACACTGAGAAATAAAACTGTGCCGCCGCCCCGTTAACTTTATAAATAAAATTATCTTACTAATACAATGCCATCCAATTCCGAAAGATACGTGGCCGCCGCCGCTTACATCTTTAATTTAGGTTATGCCCTCTCATCTTTAGTAAATAAAGATTCCCCATTCCTTAAATACCATTTTGAACAAGAAAATAGAATTATTACTCGAGTATTATTGCCTGGACTAGCTTTATTTTTCCTAGGAATTTTGTGGGAAACTGCTGCTTCAGAAATGTTAATTTATCTGGGAGTTTTGATTGCAATCTTTTCCTTTATATTATCTGCTGTGGGTTTAGTTTATGCCCTTAGAGGACAGACCAAGAAAATAATATAATATCTTCCTACTTATTTCCTGTAATCTGGATCAGAAGTTTCATGAGTAATTTTAGAAGTGTTAAAAGTATCGCCCACTTTTAAGGAATCATATATTGATTGAGTTACATACACAGTCTGAGTTCTAAATTCCCCTTCCTCAGTTCGGCCAAAAGTTATGATATAATCCTCATCGTCAATCATAGTAGCATAGTTATGGGGAAAAGTTAATTTCTTGTTAAAAAATACCTTTTTGACATATTCTCTTTGAGGTTCATAACTCTTTGCTACAACTTTCCCTGAATTTAGGGATTTAAAACAACCACTGGCTAAAGCCAGCACTAATGA
>DATDWB010000047.1:0-20419 GCA_035289845.1 Candidatus Nanoarchaeia archaeon
GATGTTATGTTGTCCCCACTTTATGTGGGGAGCCGAGCGTTAGCGAGGAAGTTCAGAAATCTGGATTGTTAAAGTCCGCCCCGAAAAGTAGAAAAATTTAATATTAAAATAAGCTTATATAAGTTAAGTCACCTGCATTTCTTCTTGTTGCTTGTAAAACTTGATTTGCGTCAATATCAGCAGGAAGTCCGTTTGTTGTATCGCTTCCATTTAGTTGAAAGTCTCCATTGTAATCTCTTATTAAAGCTCTTTCTCCATTTGCTAAATAAACATCAACATTATTTCCAGCATATTTTAAACATGAGAATTGGATACAAGCATCATGTACTTGTTGTACATGGACTCTTTCAACTCCTGGAACATTAACTGGACCATTATAGATTTGTGATTGTTTGTTCATCAAAACAGAAAATGCTACTGCAGATCCTAAAATAACCGCACCAATTCCTAAGCCAACTGCTGCATTTTTTATTTTTGTTGTTAATGGTTCTTGTTTTTTTTCTTGAGGTTTCATGTTGGTTAATGTTTATTTGAGGTATTTTATAAATTTTTCTACTTTATCAGGATTACAAAACAGTTTAATTTATTCATAAGCTAGTACATCAAAATAGGCGGATTCATAGTTTTAAATGTTCTTTTATCCAGAGTTCTGAATTGAACATAACGATGTTAGTTTCTCCTTTTCTCGTGAGCTTTCTCGATTTTTTGGAGAAAAAACAGAGCTGAAGCGATAGAGATAAAAGGACGAGCCAAAAAAGAATATTTTTGGCGAAGAGTAAAAAAGAACTCAGAGGTGGTGGGAAAATCCAGTTTTCACAATAAGAGAGGCACTTAAAAGTAATCGTCTCGTGGGTCAAATATCTTTTTCCAGTGTTCCATATTAGGCTTTTCTTGGTATTGAAATTGTTTTATAAATTTATCTCCAAATTTCTCTATTGTTTTTTCAATTTCTTTTGGAGGCGTCCAATCATCCCCCATATATTTTCTTAGTTTTCTAAAGAAATAGAAAGCAATTTCTGCCCCTTTTCTTACCTTGTCTAAATCGGGAAGGGCATTAATTTTTTTAGTCTGTTGCGAAGAAACTTTATGAAAAATCTCTATTAATTCATCAATTTTGTTAATTTCTATCTCTTTACCATCTAAATAAATTTTGTAAGCTATTAATTTATCTCCAATTGAATCTTTTGTAATTGGGTGATTAACAAAATTTATTTTCAAGTCTAAATTCTTATAAACTGCACAGATTTTCACTTTTTGATAAGGCATTTGTAAATCTGGCCAGATTTCTTTTGGGTTTAAGTCATGATAGTCTCGAATTAATAAAATTGATCCTTCTCCAAATTCTTCACTAGCATCATAAGGACCATGAAGATAAAATCCGCCAGTCATAAAAATATCATAATACAAGGTATAGCAGAGATTATTAGTCATTACTGTAAAGAAAGCTATTTTCTTTTTATCTTCATGTGAAAGGGGCTTATCCCAATTAGTCTCTTTTAGGAATTTGGAAATTTCTTTTTCATCAAGAATGAAGTTTTTCCCATCTAAGCAGAAGATATCATTCTTTACTTTATGCTTTAAAATTTCAAATAAAAACAGGGTATATTTTACTCTATCTCCTGCACTTATATTATCAATTCCTAGTTTATTCGCAACCTTTAATCCGATTATAGCATTATGCTCTAAAAAAATTCGAATTATATCTGCTTGAGGCATTAAGTCTGCTATTTCTTTTATGCTAAGTTTTTCTTTTAGTTCGTTCAGGCGATAGTACATATCTAATGCCTCATCAACATCAAAGTAAGCGTCAATCTGTCCACCATTTAAAGGCCAGAAAGTTTTAGGATTTAGTCCACTAAAACTTTCTTCGATTGCTTGGATAAATCTACCTATTTGTTTGTTGTCTTCTTCCATAGTAGGGGTATGATTGGAATTTTTATTAAGTTATCGTTTAAGTGCCTCTCCATTCTAGGGGGGGTGGTAGGGGGATTTTTCGAGTTCTTTTTTTTATTGAAACATAATTCCTGTTATATCCTCAGTAGCCCATTTATTGAGGATATACGCCCTGAAAAGCCAAAATTCGGCGGACCATAAATAGATAAAACGTTACTACCAATAAAAAACAACCACCCACTCCCCACTGGACAAATCAACATAATTCTTATAAAGTAGCTGGAAAAATAGCTATTTAAATAGATGTTTCTAAGATGATATCTCTACTTAAAGAACCATATACGACTGTACAATTGAAGTCCATACTACACCCCATAATAAATCAATGGTTCTTCGGTAAATTCAAAGACTTTTCCCAGCCTCAATTATATGGAGTGATGGAAATTCATCAGCGAAAGAATATCTTAATCTCCGCTCCTACCGGATCAGGTAAAACTTTGACTAGTTTCCTAGCTATCCTAAATGAGTTAGTTGATTCTGCCTTGAAAGGGATATTGGAGGATAAAGTCTATTGTGTCTATGTGTCTCCCCTTAAAGCCTTGAACTATGACATTCAGCACAACTTAATCTGTCCGCTGGAAGAAATACAGGAAATAGCTGGTAAGGATTTAGGCATCCGGATTGGAGTTAGAACTGGTGACACCACCGCTAATGAGAAGCAGAAGATGTTGAAAAACCCGCCCCATATCCTGATAACCACTCCGGAATCGTTGGCTATCATGATTAACTCTCCCAAGTTCAAAGCTAATTTGGCTAATATTCAATGGCTGCTGATAGATGAAATTCATTCCCTGGCAGAAAATAAACGCGGTGTGCACTTAAATGTAACAATGGAACGGCTGCAGAAATTATCTCCCGGGTTTACCCGAGTAGGTTTAAGCGCAACTATTGCCCCTTTAAAAGAAATTGCCCGGTATTTGGTTGGTTATTCTGGAGATAAGGAACGGGATTGCGGGATAGTAGATGTACAATTTCTTAAGGAAATGGATCTGAAAGTTCTCAGTCCGGTAAAAAGTTTAGTGGATACAGATTATATGCTGAAGCATAAAAAGATGTACGAATTAATTAATGATTTAGTCCAAGAACATAAAACTACCTTAATTTTTACAAATACCCGGAGCGCTACCGAGAGGGTGGTGCATAACTTGAAAGATATGTATCCTAAATTATATACCGAGGCTAACGTAGCGGCTCATCACGGAAGTTTAAGTAAAGAAAACCGGTTTAAGACCGAACATGAGCTGCGGGAAGGTAAATTAAAAGTGGTAGTTTCTTCCACCTCCCTAGAATTAGGGATTGATATTGGTTATGTAGATTTGGTTATTTGTCTTGGTTCCCCAAAATCGGTAGCCCGATTCTTACAGCGGGCGGGAAGAGCCGGACACCAGCTCCATTCTACCATAAAAGCTAGAATAATAGTAATGGATCGAGATGATTTGGTGGAATGTTCTTTGTTATTGAAATCAGCCTTGGAAAAAAAAATTGACCGGGTGCACATACCAACCAATGCCTTGGATGTTTTAGCCCAGCATATTTTTGGGATTGCAATTAATGGAGTTATTAACATTTATGAATTATTCTATTTAATCAAAAACTGCTACTGTTATCATAAATTGGAATGGGGTGATTTCTTTGAATTGATTAGATACCTATCCGGAGAATTTGTCAGTTTGGAAGAACGGCACGTCTATTCTAGGATTTGGTATGACAAAGAAAGCGGAGAGATTGGCAAAAAAGGTAAAATGGCTCGGATAATTTACATGACTAATATTGGAACTATTCCCGAAGAGTCGTATATCACCGTAAAAGAAGGCGAGCAGATCGTAGGAATGGTTGATGAAGGTTTCTTAGAACGGCTTAAGCCGGGGGATGTTTTTGTTTTAGGGGGGAAAGTGTACAAGTTTAAATTTTCCCGAGGGATGACTGCTCAAGTTAATTCTTCCGTAGACCGGCTGCCAACTGTCCCCAGCTGGTTCTCGGAAATGCTGCCCTTATCCTTTGACTTAGCAATGGAAATTAATCGATTTAGATATTTGATGGAAGATAAATTTCTGGCCAAGAAAAACAAGACCGAGATATTAGAATTTATTCATAAATATTTGTATGTGGATGAGAATGCTGCTGAGAGTGTATACACTTATTTCTATGAGCAATACCATTTCAGCCAGATACCTTCTCATAAAAAGATAACCATCGAGACTTATACAGATCGAGGCAGAAAATATGTTATTTTCCATACTTTATATGGGCGAAGAGTTAATGACTGTTTGTCCCGGGCTTTAGCTTTTATTATCGGCCGATCACAGCATCGAGATGTAGAAATAGGAATTTCAGATAATGGATTCTATCTCTCAGCAGAAAAAGAATTTAATTCTGCTAAAGCTATGGATGATTTAACTAAGGAAGATTTACGTACTGCCTTGGAAAATTCAATTGAACGGAGTGAAGTTCTGCAGCGGCGGTTTAGGCATTGCGCAGCCCGGTCTTTGATGATTTTAAGACAATACATGGGACGAGTAAAAAAAGCCGGCCGGATGCATATTGGCAGCCGGATACTTTACAACGCAGTAAAGAGAATTAGCAACAATTTCCCCATCCTAAAAGAATCTCGAAGAGAAGTTTTGGAAGATTTGATGGATTTTGATCATGCCTTGGAAGTTATTACCGGAATCAAGGACAAGAATATCGCTGTAATTGAAATTAACACCTCCCTGCCCAGTCCATTTGCCTTTGGTTTAATTTTGGCAGGATATAGTGATGTTATCAAGATTGAGGAAAAGCAGGAATTCTTACGCCGAATGCACCAGCAGGTATTAGCTAAGATAAAACTTAAGGAAGGAAAGAAGCAGATCCGAGAACAGGGAAGTCCAAAGAATGAGGCCGAAAATTTTTCCTATGAAAAATTGTGGAAGGCGGCGGAAGATGAAAGTGCCGAGGATGAATTATCCTAAAAAACACCAAAGTTATAAAAATAGGCCCTATTTTTTAATACTTATGAACATTAATCAAGCCTTTAAAATCCTAGATTACGGAACAGTTCCAACAGACCGGGATGGACAGGAAGAATTAATTAGAATTAGGTATAATACTCTAAATCGAAGACCGCTATATTCATGCTCGGATAAGCAAATTTATGCTGTGGCCAGAAGATTATTTATTCCCGTCTGGGTTAATACCCCGCAGCTCTGCTGCGACATATTAATAACCCAGACTTTCTTTTAATCCTTGAATGGAAGTTCGTCATGCTAGTCATTGCACCTACCGAATTCGCTATCACATGGTCTTTGTTTTGAAATATCGGAAGAAACTTCTCACTCCTGAAATCTTTGATTTTATAAAGATACTTTGCAAAGACATTGAGCTACGTTACTATCTATGCTTTGATGCTCTTGGTAGTGATGGAGATCATCTCCATCTGGTCGTAGAAGGAGCTCCTCGTTATGCTCCTTCACAGATTATGCAAATCTGTAAAAGTATACTTGCAAAGCAAGTATTCAAGCAATTCCCAGAATTGCGAGAGGAGCTGTGGGGTGGAGAGTTCTGGTCAGATGGTGGACACATTGATACTGTAGGAGATGGAAAAGGTCTTGATGCAATTAAGAAATATGTAACTAACCAAGGTCAAGACACAAATCAGCTAACTCTTCACGAGTTTTAACGAGATACCCCGCAGCTCTGCTGCGGTTGGGAGTTTCATTGAAGCGGCAGTGGTATGTTCCAAATTGGAGCTAGAATTAGCTGGCATCAATCAAGAAATAAGATTGGAAGAGTGCCAGGATAATTATAACCGTTCTTTGTATGCGACATTTAATATCAATCCTGATTCAGGAATTGCTGCTTCTGAATTGGAACGGCAATTGTTGGATTAGGCTAGTTGAAAGAGTGGAAACTAAAAATAAGTCATTAAGGTAAGTTTTTGTCTTTCTGCCTTGACCTACAGCCCAGAAAAATTTATATTCTTAAATTAATTTATTCCTAGTATGGCTTTGAAGATAGATTCGGATGTGGAAAGGTTTAAGGATATAGTAAAAGGTAATGTCCGGAAGAACCTGCGTAAGTTCATCAGCAACGGAGAGTTAATTGGGAAGCAGGGCAGCGATCGGGTGTCTATCCCCGTTCCAGAGATTAGATTGCCCCAGTTTAAATTTGGAGATAACCGGCCAGGTGTTGGTCAAGGGGATGGCGAGGTAGGGGACACTATATCTAGGGGTAAACAAGATGGTGAGGGTGATGGACCTAAAGCAGGTGATAAACCTGGTGATCATATTTTAGAAGCAGAGGTTTCATTAGAAGAATTGGCTAAAATGCTAGGTGAAGAATTAGAATTGCCCCGAATAGAGCCTAAAGGACGGGAATTGTTCAGTTCTAAAGTTAGAACTTATAAAGGTATAAAAACCGTAGGCCCGGAATCGTTGAGACATTATAAGCGAACTTTTAAACAAGCCCTGCGGCGGCAAATTTCCGCGGGTTTATACGACCCCAGTAAACCCAGAATTATCCCGGTAAGAGATGATTTCCGCTATCGTACATTTAAAGAAGATGTTAAACCAGAATATAACGCGGCCATAATTTATATTATGGATGTTTCTGGTTCTATGTCTGATGATCTGAAAGAGATTGTTAGGATTGAATCATTTTGGATAGACACTTGGTTGAGGAGCCAATATAAAGGAATTGTCAGCCGATACATAGTTCATGACGCCATCGCTAAAGAAGTTGACCGGGAAACATTTTTTCGAACTAAAGAATCCGGTGGAACTATGATCTCTAGTGCTTATAAGTTATGTTCCAGCATGATTGAGAGTGATTACAACTTTTTAGATTGGAATATTTACCCGTTCCATTTTTCGGACGGGGATAATTGGAGTGAGGATGATAATAAACTCTGCGAAGAGATACTGAGAGAAAAAATTTTACCCAATGTTAATGTGTTCTGCTATGGACAGGTTAAGAGCAATCACAGCCCTGGATCATTTTTAAGATACATGGATGGTACTTTTAAAAATGATGACCGGGTAATAACCTCACAAATAAACTCCAAGGAAAAGATAGTTGATTCCATTAAGGATTTTCTAGGGAAAGGAAAATAGAGAAGTTTGCGGATAAATAATTTAATTATGCAAACTTCTCAATAGGCAGCATATCTTCTCGATCAAAGAGTTCCAATAGAGCTAGGGCGGAGGTTCTATATCCAAAATCAGAATGCAGACGGGTGTAATCTCCCGCTCCGGTGTACCCATGGCCAATTTCATGGATACATATTTCGATGAACTCCCGAGGATTAGTCCATAAATCCCGACGGACAAGTATAGATTTATAACCATCATCCTCCACGCTAAAATATCCTAAAATGGATTGGTCTTCCCGGCCGGAAGCAAAAGTAACTGAGGAAAACATGCTTAATTTTAGGTCCTTTAGTTTAGAACTGTCGCCCTCAGCTATATTTTCAGTGATATATTTAATTATTCGGGGGAAATAATAGGCCATCTTTTTTTCCTCGGGTGTAAAATAGTCTTCGCTGATGGTATTAAACTGTTTACTGGCTTCAACCACTGAATTGGAGGTTTCAACTCCACAGGTTTGAAGGTAGCTGGCTAAATTGGGATTTAAAGTAATGGGATTCCGTCCCATACTATTTGATTCCTGATTTAAAATAGAATTATAATTGCTACCAATTACTGCTGAATCACCATACAGATAGTGGAAGCATTGTTTCCATAAACCGCGGTTTAATTTTTTCTGATCCACCCATCGTCCACCTAAATTAGTCAAGGATTGAAATTCTATATATTCAGCATACGGATATTTCTCAGCAGCAGTAAGCAATTTAGTTATTACTTCAGCCTGATCACACTCTAATAACAAATTCCTAATTGAGCTTAATAAAACTTCCTGCTGGGTGTGGTCTCTGCCCCTAGGTATATCATTGATGCCCAAATCATAGCTAAAAATAGAGTTAATATCAGAAAATTTTATCCCTTTGACATAAAAACCAGTTCCTGCTGGCAGGTCGATTATCCGGGACAAATATTGTTTATAAGATAAATCTTCAGACAAATTATTCTTAGATTCAGTTATATCCTTCTCCTCAGGAAAGGAAAAATCATCCCCTGCGTCATTAATGGTTTCAGCTTGAGTATACAACACTTTAATTTGGTCATTAAATTTTAAAACGTACTGACCCAGATTTAATACTAGATCTACTAATTCTGAAGGAGGATTATGAACCATAGTCAGCGAACCGCCGATAGACTCTGTAAATTCAACGACATTAAAACATAACTTCTCAATCAACCGGGCAGCGTCTTCTACCTTAACAAACGGAACCGCACCCCAATTTTTGGAATAATAGGCTAACTCTATTCCTTCCTGCAAAGCAACTACTGCCCCCAGTTTAGCGCCTTCCCCGAACTGGCCGATAGTATAACCTTGATCTGCTTTAGATGAAGATAAAACTGTAAGTTCAATTGGATCGTATCCTGGACCGTTGTCAGATATTTGAATCTTAGTAGTCAGCTTATTTTTATCGGCTAGGGTATAATAAACATATTCGCCTTCCTGTTCCAGAAAAATAAAAACTTCTCCCCCTGACTGGGTAGAAATAGCATCCAAATGATTAGAGACAGCTTCTAAGACCATCCTTTCTAAACCAGCTTCAGGAAAAGAATCTTTGCAAAATGAGGTTTCAATTACTCTTTCACTAAGAATAGGCATTAACTCTTTCTAAAGCGGTATTTATAAAAGGTTTGTGAATATATATTATATACTATTTAATTAATTTATTAATTACCACGAGTGTGAATTACAGTAATCTTTAAAAATTGCCTTTTGGCTAAGGTAATTTAAATGGAGATTGATAGTAATAATAAGGGATTACCCTTAAATACTTGCCGCAGCGTCTTAGAGATTGATTCAAATGAATTGACTCCTGGTATGCGGCAATACCAGCAGGCTAAAAAAGAAAATCCAGACTGCTTAATAATGCTGCGGATGGGTGATTTTTATGAAATGTTCTATGAAGATGCAATTGCTGCTTCCCGAGAATTAGAAATAACCTTAACCTCCCGCGGAAAGGGGGAAAAAAATGCTCCTTTAGCCGGTATACCTTACCATGCCTTAGATACTTACCTCGGTCGGCTAGTTAAAAAAGGTTATCGGGTAGCCATAGTAGAACAGCTGGAAGACCCCAAACAAGCCCAAGGATTAGTAAAGCGCGGATTAGTAAGGATAGTAACCCCTGGTACAGTCATAGAACCATCCCTGCTTAATGAAAAAGAAAACAACTATTTACTGGGACTTATAACTACCGGCAAGAAAAGCAATGAATTTGTAGTTGCGGGCTGTGATCTGTCAACGGGCGAATTTTTTACCAAACATATCCCTAATTTTAGCTTGCTGCAGAGCGAGATGGCAAGATTAAACCCTAGCGAGTGTATTCTCCCGCAAAGCCTAAAAGATAACGCCGAACTAATTAACCTGGCTCGCCAAAATGACTGCTGGTGCAATTTTCGGACTGATTCTGACTTTCATTCTGCAGCTGCTCAAAAACTATTATTATACCATTTCAAGGTACAGTCATTAAAAAGTTTTGGGTTGGATGAAGAAGACAAAAAAGATCACGTTTCGGCTGCTGGTGCATTATTGAAATACCTGATTGACACTCAAAAGAATTCTTTATCCCACCTTAAAAAAATAAGTTTAAGCAGCAATGACTACTATATGGCTATTGATTCCACCACTTTTCGCAACCTGGAATTAGTTAAAAATATGGTGGATGGAACTAATCGCGGAAGTTTGTTATCAATTTTAGATAAAACTTCCACCTCCCTGGGAGCCAGATTGTTAAGAAAATGGATAAAATCTCCGTTATTAAATCACCATCTGATTGAAAAAAGATTAGATGCTTTAACAACCCTTAACAGTAAAGTTATTGTTCGGGAAGAAATAATAGATTTATTATCTAAAGTCTATGATCTGGAACGGCTCATCAGCCGGGTCAACTATGGCAACGCCAATCCTCGTGATTTAGTGGCCTTGAAAAAATCATTGCAGCATATTCCATTGATTAAAGATAAATTAGCTTTTTTAGATCTTCCTGAAAAAAGTTTGCTGCAAGAATTATGGAAAATGGATCCGGTGGAGGAAATATTTAAACTAATTAATGAGTCCTTATTGGAAGAAGCCCCAGTGACAATCCGGGAAGGCGGATTTATAAATCCAAGATTTAATCCCCAATTAGCTGAACTGTTAGATATTAAATTAAACAGTAAAAAATATTTCCAGAATTGGGAAGAAAAAGAAAAGTTAAATACCAAAATAAGCAGCTTAAAAATAGGCTACACCAAAGTTTTTGGTTATTTTATTGAAGTTACCAAGAAAAATATTAACCTTGTTCCAAGCCATTATATTCGTAAACAAACTACTGCTAATTCGGAACGCTATATCACTGAAGAATTAAAATTAGAAGAAGAAAAAATACTGGGAGCGGAAGAAAAAATTCAGCAGTTGGAATATGATTTATTTCAAGAACTAATTTTAAAGATAAAAGAACAAACGGAAATTATTCAACAAACTGCAGCCAAACTAGCAGTTTTAGATGTTCTGTGCTCCCTGGCTAAGGTGGCGATGGAAAATAAATATGTTCGGCCAATTTGGGTGAAAGAAAAAGTAATTCAAATTAAAAATGGGCGCCACCCAGTAGTGGAAAAGATTGAGCCAAGGTTCATTTCCAATGATGTATTCTTGGAGGAAGGAGAAATGATGATAATTACCGGACCAAATACTTCCGGGAAAAGCACCGTTATGCGTCAAACTGCACTGATAGTTCTGATGGCTCATCTAGGTTCGTTTGTCCCAGCAGAAACGGCAGTCCTGGGAACAGTAGATCGAATTTTTACCCGAGTTGGAGCCCAAGATGATTTAAGCTCAGGCCAATCTACATTCATGGTTGAAATGCTGGAAACGGCTTCCATCTTAAATAATGCAACTTCTAACAGCTTTATAATATTGGATGAAATCGGCCGAGGAACCTCTACCTTTGATGGAGTTTCAATTGCCTGGAGTGTGGCAGAATATATTTATAACCAAATTAAGGCTAAGACCATGTTTGCCACCCATTATCATGTTCTAAATAAATTAGAACAAAAATTTAGTAAGATTAAAAATTACAACGTGGCGGTAAAAGAAGTACAAGGCAACCTTATTTTTCTGCGTAAATTAATATTGGGAGGAACTGATCAAAGCCATGGAGTCCATGTGGCTAAATTGGCAGGATTGCCGGATGAAGTGGTGGAAAGAGCTAAAGAAATTCAATCAGTTTTAGAAAAAGATGATGAAATGGTCAGACGAATCAAGGTTAAGAAGTTGGAAGAGCAGAGGGGATTGGAAGAGTTTTGAGTTATTTTAATTGGTTTTACATCAGAAAAAGGTGCATCCCAAAAGAAACCTTAATAAAATCCAATATATTACTTCTGATCGGTGTTAGATGGTAGATTTTACATTAATTCAGCCCTTTTTGATTGCCTTAGCTCTGGGAGCCCTAATAGGTTTAGAAAGGGAATATGCTCAATACAAAAAACGGGGGCACAGTTTTGCCGGGATTAGGACTTTCCCCTTAATTTCCTTAGTGGGAGCAATTTCAGCCTATTTAGGAATTTTGGTTTCTCCCTGGATCTTGGTGGCAGCCATATTTTTTATTGGAGTACTAATAATTATTGCTTACTTTGCCCTGGCAGTAAGGGATAGAACTCACGTTGGAGCTACTACAGAAGTGGCAGCTTTCTTGACTTTCTTCATTGGAATGTTAGCTTATTATAGGGAAACTATTTTTGCAATCGTCCTAACTATAATTATAACTTTAGTCCTTTATGCCCGTTCGTTCCTGCACTCGTTTGCTAAAAAAATTCAGAAACGAGAATTAGCTGATACTTTAAAATTTGCAGTTATTGCCTTCATAATTCTTCCCTTTCTTCCTAACCAAGGATACGGCCCCTACGCTATTTTTAACCCTTATCTAATCTGGTTAATGGTGGTTTTCATCTCAGGAATTAGTTTATGTGGTTATATCTTGTTAAAATGGGTAGGGGAGAAAGGAATTGCCATTGCGGGATTACTAGGAGGAATAGTCAGCAGTACTTTTACCACCCTAAATTTTGCTCATAGAAGCCGGCGGGAAATAAAATTTTACCACGCCCTAGCTTTAGGAGTAATTTTAGCCAACACTATCATGTTTGGAAGGATATTAGTGGAAGTATTCGTCCTCAACTTAAAATTATTTAAATCCTTACTGCTGCCAATTTTAATATTGGTTATGACAAGTTTATTGTTTTCCTACTTTATCTGGAGAAAATCTAAATCAATTAAAGGAGAAATTGAGTTTGGATCTCCGTTTACATTAAAACCAGCCCTGAAATTTGCCCTGCTTTTTGCCGGAGTGCTGGCTTTAGTAAAAGTAGCCAACATTTATTTTTCTTCCCGGGGGATATATGCAGTAAGCTTCCTCTCTGGATTAGCCAATGTAGATGCTATCACCTTATCACTATCTCAAGCGCCGATACCATTAGAGGTGGCCAAACGAGGGATACTTTTAGCGGCCTTGAGTAACATAGCAGTTAAGGGAGGGATGGTATTATGGTTTGGCAGAAAAGAATTTAGCCGGCTGGTAGTTTGGTCTTTCGTGGTTCTGATAGTAGTAGGAATAGGATTGATGATTGTGTTGTAGATTAGGTATGAGTAGAAAAGTTACAGTAATGAATATTAGTGAGTAAGGATATCACTGTATAAAGAGAAGTTTGCATAATTGAATTATTTATCCGCAAACTTCTAAAGAGAATTTGAAATAAACGTAATTTTGGCATTAAACAAACGATATATTTGCCAAAATTACTATTTTTCAAACTTCTCTAAACATTATAGCTGAGTATATTTTTTAGCTCGGCGCGTTCTTATCTTGTCCGGTATTGGACCCATAAAATTTTTCAAAGTAAGAACATCCTTAGCTTCAAAGGCAAAGGGAAGAAAATCAACCACCATAGATAAATATCCAACCCGGGGATCCAATCTGCGTTGGGTTACTGCCAACTCAGCCTGCTCTGCCTCTTGCGATTTGATTGAAGCTGAATACAGAACTTTATCCATCAACCGGTCATAAATCGGTTTTTTAGAATATCTAAGCCTTAGCAATGAGATTAGCAGATCAACAGTTTTATTAGATTCCTTAGACAGTTTTTTCTTCTTTCGTTTCAATCGACGAGATTCATTTCTGCTCAATAGATCTACTTTCCAATTGTGCCAATACAAACCTGTATCATAGATTTTAGTTATTAAATCATTAGTCATCCTCTCCTTGGCCCGTAGATCTTTTATTCTGGCATCCCGTTCCTGCTGAGAATAAACATAATCCCCCATAGGTTTTTCGGCTTGATATAAAGTCTGGGCTAAAATTTTTGGTTTGACCACGGAAATATCTGTTCCTATTTCATTAATTAGAAAATCGGCTATTTCCAACAATCGGGTACGGGCGGCAGCATTTTTTTGATTGTCAAGCGCAGGACCTATACGTTGGTGTTTATTGATATTAACCCCGCAAGTACGCAGTAGTTGGCGGATTTCACCGGCAGTTATATAATCTATCCTAGCAATTTTTTGCCCGCCAATAAAATTACGCCACTGGACATCCTGGGCATAATAAAATTCTAAATATTCATCCACAATATTTCCCAAGTCATCAAATTGTTTCCGGCCCAGGATGGCTTTATTGCTTACTAAGTCCTGCGGAATGTACAGGCGGGAAGTTAAAATATTAGTATCATCATCGTAATAAATATTGGATGAACAGTTAAACTTGCTAACCCATCGCTGGTTATATATTTTCTGGCCGGCTACCAGCATATCTAAAGATTCACCTGGATCACGCAGACGGTTAATCATCTCCGCAAAATCTTCAGCCTTAAAATTAATCCTGGAATCATACTCTCTTTGGCAATGGCCGGAATTTCCAGTCCGCCCAATCTTCATTCTCCCGGGCTTATCTTCTAATATTGGCCCAAATATCGACCAAAAGGGGTCAATCAGATAAGGATTTTTTTTCCCCAGATCGGCTATGATGGCATAATGCACTGCTTGATCGCGAGGATTACTCTTTTTTGTTCTTTTCTTTAAATCTCTGAATCCAGAAAATTCAACTATTTGCGGACTGAATCCAGCCAGCTCAATCCACATATATAAAGTGGGTATAATTGTGGTGCAGTTATATCCAAAAGTATGGTGAATGACTCGTTCGTGTTCATAGTGAACATAATGTCCAGTTCGAAGATTTTCTAAGAATCCGTAACTATTATTATCTTTTTGAAAACTATAACAAACTTCTCTAACTATCCTATAAGCTGAAGAAAATTTATAGTCGGAAGTAAACCTAGTAAACTCTTTCTTTACCGCCTGCTGCGCTTCTTCTGGGAAGGGATGGGCCATTGGTTAAATATAATTGAATTATAGAGAAGTTTGAAAAAAAGTAATTTTGGTTGATATATTGTTTGTTTAAGGTCAAAATTACGACTATTTTAAACTTCTCTTTAGAACTTTGCTAATAAATCATCTAATTTTGCAAAGTTCTCTATAGTTTAGTTGATATTAGGTAATTAAACTCTAATCCGTTTGAGGTCGTTAAACACCCATCACCCTATAAACATCTCCCTAAAACACTTAGATGAATTTTAATTAAACTAAGTTTATTATCCGAAAAAAATCAAAAACTTAAAATAAACACAGAAATCCTAAAATCAAATTTCTGGCCATTCCTCACTGGTCGTTGCAAGCAACAAGGTATTAGATCCATTGAGGAATAAAATTAAAAATAAAAAAAATCAGAACAAATCAGTTATAGATTCTGTTCTTCGTCCCACAGGAGCGGACCCTCCGGCCCGGGGCCGAGGTTTGATTTCTTCTGGTTTGGACTCGACATAGAAATTATAAGCCTTAATCTCTAAACTTACACCGGTTAAATTTTGCGGATCAATTTTAGCTTCTTGAGCTGCAGATCTTAAAGCAGCATTATAATCTGGGTTTACTTCTCCCACAACACCATTAATTTTAACTACATACTCAGTTTTAGATAATGTTCCTTTTACATCATTTTTTTCAGCTACTTGCTGGGCATCTCGATATGCTTCCTGCGGGGTAGAACCAACTCCGGTATAACTTGTATCACTCATAATATCATCTCCATTAAAGTTTATAATTGGGGAATTATAATAACTGTTATTTAAAGGTTACGGTAATCGGATTTAAAAAGTTGGAAATTTAATAATATATCTAAACATTTATATAACCCTAACCTACCGCCAGTTTTAATGACTTTACAGCACAAGGTTCAATCATTATACCATCAAATACGCAGTTCCTTTTATCGCTGCCGGGATGATTTAACAATCTATGGGGAAAACTATAATTCGGCTTTGCTTCTGGGTACGCTGACTGAAATCAACTTGGGAAAGATGCTTATTCTGGGAGGATATGGCGGTGGTAAAACCACATCCTCAGAATATCTCAATTCTCTGTTCAATTCCCTGCCACTGGATCTAGTAAGAAGAGTAGCCATCCGGGGTGATCCCCAGCGGACGGAAGAAAAAGATATCGCCCGCCCCAATTATGGTAAGTTGTATGGACAGGAAGAAAGCGTGGTCTGGCAGCATTTTGTACTTATTGGCCCAAAAATAGTGGACGAGTTTAACCGCATTCCTGAACCTAACCAATCCCTATTCTTAAACGGAGTAGACCGGGGAGAATGGAGTTATTTAAATGATTCCTTAGTTACTGGCCCGCAACCGTTATTTGCAACTTGTAATTATGCTGACAGGGGAAATAACGAAGTAATCGGACCGCTTTTAGATCGATTCCCAGTAGCAGTTGAATCCCGTTATCCGGGGGTAGCTAATGAGGATGAAATCAGTGATGACATTTATGATGATAAGGATGACATATTACGCAGCCCCAGCCTAACCCGTAAAATGTTGGCGGTTTTGAACTCAGGTAAGAACTATGAACTAATTCAACAGCAGCTGGCAGAAATTTCAATAGAATATGGATCCAGCTTAAGAGAGAGAGGTATTAAAGTCTTAGATGAAGATGAAAAAACCAGGATTAGACAAGAAATTAAAGCCATTCCCTTAAGTTCTCAAGCTCACCTCTATTTCTTGTTCTTAACGGCAGAACTTAATCTCACTCCTAAGCAGGGCGATAAAAGGTCTATTGATAAAATTGACAAAAGCAACGGATTATACCTCAGCGCCAGCTATATTGGCAGTGGAAGCCGGCGGGCAACTAAAGCACTTAAGCAGTATGCTAAATCCCTAGCTTGGATGCAAGGAGAGAAAGAAGTTAATATACAGCATATAACGGCCCTGGCCCCCTATGTATTCTGGCATCGGCTGCAATGGTCAGATGAAATAAAAGTTAAATTTGAAACCCAGGATAGAAATGATCCCTTGGATTTATACATCGCTAAAACTTTATTAGATCATGGAACTCAAGAATTTCCTGGAATAAAAAGGCGTTTGATGGAAAGTAGTGATAATTATAAAAATATTTTGGATGAAGTAAAACGAGGCAACACTGAGGCTGCACTGCAGCTGGCAACCACCGCTTCTGCAGATCAAAAAGGCCATCCTATATTCTGGGATGCAGCCCAAGCCCTTACCCAGAAGGAAGAAAGTTTCCGGAAATTAGCAGAAAAATTGGGAAAAGGTGAAAATAAGCCTATAGGAACCTTACGCCGGGGGAAAAAAATAGCCCATAGAATTACCGGGAGGTCCTATCTGGAAGAAGTGCAAAAGTTCAGACGTCGAGAAGTAAACGGTCTGCCAAGCCAGCATGTCTATACCTCTGGCAGGACTGCATCCTGTCCTCGTTTTTTGACTTCCTATGAAAGCATTGAAGCGCTGGTGAATAATTATAAATCCAGTGGAGAGGATGATAAACTTAACTATTTGAATCATGGGTTTGATACCTGCACTGCGGTAGCCTATTCCGGTGGAAATCAAATAAAAATTACCCATGAACATCCCTTAATAATCAATCCTGCCGCAAAACAAATAAGTACAAAATATTCTGAGGTAAACGGGGTACGGATCAATGTGGAAGATGATCTCTTCAATCAACCGCTAAGCATAACTCAGGTCCTGAATCATTCCGGCTGGAGGGAGTTGGTAAATAATGACCCGCATCTACTTAGAGAACTGGTTGATTTGATTTTTGGAGTGGGAAAATATCAAAAAGCCATGGCTTTCAAAATTGGCACTACCATAAGCACATACAAACATCTTTTAGCGCCAGTATTTATCAATAGCCTCAATAATCAATTCTCAGTACAGCCGAATACAAAACTAGCTTCACCCTGCAGTTTTTTGGTGTTGGATTCGACACCGCCTTTGTAGTCTAAAAAATCATAAGTTCACAAGACAATTAAAACAACAATTAAGAAACAATAATTAATAAAAACAGATTAATAAAAATAAATCAACAATAATAATGAAGTTTAAAAAATCATATCCGAAGCAATCAGACAGCAAAAAATTAGATAAGGAACAGCTGGAACAGGTCCTGCAGGAGGAATGGGATAACGCCCGGGAATATTTTTATTACCCCCAGCTGCCTAAACCAAGGTTAGTTGAGTTTGATCCCAATGGGGGAAGTATAAATTTTGAGAATCTGGAAATTACCCTCGATCCTTCCTACCTAGATTTCTTTGCTTCGCAAGGGATTACCCCCGATAACTCTTTAAGCGAAATTCTTACCCATGAATTAACCCATTATATGAAGTTCCCCGGTTCGGTACTCAATATCTTTCGGCTGCAAAAAATTGCCTTGGAAGAAACAGATGCCCCAAAAGCCAAAATATTGCGGGAAGAATTTCTGGAAGCCCAAACTAATATTTTTATGGGCTGTGTCAGGCAGCATCCTTATACTGCTCCAATGAGGAAATTGGTAGTTCCGTCCTCCGGATTCACCCGCCTTATGTATGCGGTCTATCAGGATAAATGGGGTAAATCAATAGATATTGAAGTTAAAGGCGAGGATAGAGGATTAGTACATAAATTATCTAGACTAGATTATTTAAACAAAGAACAGGAATTAGATACGTTTAGGGATTACGTAAAGTTAGCAAAAGATTGGGTTCAAAAAGAACTGCAAGAACAGGAAGAAAACAAAAAAGAAGATAATGGACTCTTATCTAAACTCCTGGGGTTAGTTGGGTTAGGTAATGATGGAAAAAGTTGTAACACCCAACCAAGCCCAAATATGCAGCCTTCCCTATTAAGATTTTCTGATTTAGAGATTGAAGAAGGACTGCGTATGTTTGCAGCTGAATGCGAAAACCAAACTTATTTTGTAAAGGTAGTTGAATCGTTGTTTGGAGAAATTGGAGTTGATGATAACAGTTCTAAAACTATTCAAAGTAAGAAATATGAACCTAAAAAAGAAAATGAACCTGCAGGCACAAGCGCGGGGACTGCACGCAGACGGGGTGAAATTGGCCGGGACTTTTATAGTCTGCTAGCCAAAAATTATACTGCCAACATACGTAAAAAGCCTCTGGAAAAAAGGGGGGGGTTATATCCCTATTCCCATTCACCATTTAGCATCAGTGATTCGTTTGCTGAAATGGATCCCTTCAGCACTCCCGGAATAATGCCCGGTATAACCAAAAAATGGAACCGCCGGGAAGGTGAATCTTATGGGAAGTTTGAAACGGTCCCTAATAGTATTATTGTTATTGACAACTCTGGAAGCATGGTTGATCCTGAGGTTAATATTTCGGTGGCAGTTCTGGGAGGAACAGTAATTGCCAATGCTTACTTAAATAATGGAGCTAAAGTAGCAGTCTATGGTTTTGGAGGAGAAAATTATATCCTTCCCTTTACTCAAGATCGGAACAAAATACACGCCGAACTACGCCGGTATACTAATGGTGGAACCATCTTTTCGCCGGA
Source organism: Candidatus Nanoarchaeia archaeon (assembly GCA_035289845.1). Taxonomy (GTDB): domain Archaea; phylum Nanobdellota; class Nanobdellia; order Woesearchaeales; family GW2011-AR9; genus DATDWB01. Next base: position 18,939 of record DATDWB010000047.1, read on the forward strand.
GCATCTGAATACACTAATTGAAGGCAGCGATAGAGAATTTGACCTCAGCATTATTTCAGACATGGATATTGACAATCTTAATTCATTTATCAAGATGATTTCTAAAATGCCTAAATCACACCGGATTCATTTGTTATATACTGCAGGAAATAATTATCAGGTTGAATCCCTAGGTTGCCAATTTAAAGATTATGAAAATATAGGGTTCTGTCCCATTAAAAAAAAAGAAGACCTCCACAAAATTGTCTTGGGCGAGTTAAAAAAATCAATAATATAGACTAAATAGATGAAATAGTCTTAATTTGGATTTTAAATTCTCTGTTGTAATAAATTTTTAAAAAAAAAAAACTCATAAAAATTCACTAAAAAACTTCTACTTTTCCAAAAAATTCTTTTCTATTCTTAATATCACTATTTTTGTACTCGACCTTATTTTCCCGAGTTAAATTGATAAAACTGCTGAAATTGGGAGGGGTATCTGGAACTTCGCGGATGGTTTCAGAGGGGTTGACTTGGGAAGTTAATCCTAAACTAGAAGTGTTCTCATTACTAAATAATTTCATTAAAGCCGCTGAATCGGTAGACTCACTTAAGGTTGATTTGAATGTTTCTGGTTTAGTGTTATTTAAAATTTCTTTGAGCAAATGGAACACTTTCCGGATATCTTCCTGACTGTCTTCTTTAGTATCAATAGTTACCTTCATAGAAAGAAGTAAATTAAATAAGTATTTAACTTTTGCGATGGAAATGAATACAATCGAATGGGATACTGAACTAAATTTGGCACTGAGTTATAAATTCAGCCAATCCGGAATTAGGAGGCAGTAATTTAAGCAGGGGAGAAGTTGTTGAAGGCATTAGTAAAATATCATTGTATTTAAATTTCAAGTTTCCAAAATTTACTCGGCAATTCTACAACTATATCACACGTATCTTCGGGCAGAACCTCAAAGGCAACTTTCTTCTGGCGGCTGCTTAAATAAGGATCACCAACTAAAACTCGGCTTTGAAAACCGGCTTGAGCACAATATTGAGCACAGGTATTGACATAGTATTCAATTAGTAGACTTGGCCTAAGAAACGAGAATTTAGAACCGTTTCTAATCATCGGTTTAGATAATTTAGTATCAGAAATTTCATATAGAAGGTTAATGAAAGGATGCTTACCATTTACCCTAAGCAAAGGATTGTGTTCATTGTCCTTCCCCACAAAGTCCAATACATAAGGCACCCTACGGTAGGAAGATGAAGAACCGGTTGAATCTCTGATGGCAATCTTGACTACTAAATCTATCAATTCGACGCCGTCGATTAACTGACATTTAACTAAGAATCCTTCTAGGTTGGATGCTTTCAAAACAGCAGGCATTGGTCTAACAGTGGAGTTCAAATTGAGTCACCAAGCTCAAAAATGACCTGGCCTTTATAAAGGTTCACTACAAAATAGTGACGTTTAACGTTGAGATGCTTTTTTAAGCTCA
>DATDWB010000048.1:0-57457 GCA_035289845.1 Candidatus Nanoarchaeia archaeon
TTGAGCTAAAGCAATTTTTGAAGTTGAAACGCCATTCAAATATTGTTTAACTATCCAAACTCTTTTCTTAAAAGTTAGTTCATACATAGAGCCTCACCAAAGTGAGGCATTATAAGCGAACTAATAACGGGATAGTACAGAGGTCGCCAAAACCAAAGCTTTTTTAAATCAGCCCTAATTTTGAAACATTATAGCGGGATAGGGAAGCTAGGAGTACCCGTCGGGCTCATAACCCGAAGATCGGAGGTTCAAATCCTCCTCCCGCTACTTTTAGTCTTATTTGACCTTTTTGTCCCACTTTTTTTAGAAATGTTTTTATCCTAATTTTACTTTATAAGAGCTGGGATGACAAAAAAGTCTCAGTTTTAAGAAAATGAAGGCAGATGATAAATTAGTGGAGGAAGTTAGCTATAAAATGAGTGAAGGATTACATGAGATGCATAATTTACGGGCATTGCACTGTAAAACTGCAGAGTTATACACCCGCAGTGCAACCTCCCCAGATATGAAAATTCGACCTTACTTCGGTTCCGGATCGATAGACGACCTAGCCATGAAATCTAACTATGGTAAAGTTGGCGCCCCTGCTCAGGACAAATCATATGAGATAAAGAGCTTATTCAAGCCGTCCCTAGGTTATGGAAACAATGACCCTTTATACCACTAACAACTCCTGCAGTAATTATGCTGTTTGTTCCAGCAGTTATTTTAGTTCCTCAGCTAAACCTAATTGCTGCGGGCGCAGAACTATTGATCCCGGCCGGCAGTGCCCCAGCTGTCCGTTTAGGTAGGAATGGTATAGTTTTATATAAAGAAATAATAAAATTACATTTATTCTCCAGATGTTATATTCTCCCCTAATTGTAAGCAATTATTATAAACTACTGTCTATTCCTGCGGATAATGAAATTTAAAAATAAAGTAACCAGTTTAATATCTGCTCTAACCCTAGGTTTAACCAGCTGCCCAGCAGCCTATGTGAAAACACCAACCGGAATATCTGAAGAAGTAGAAGATAATAAGCGAATTCAAAGAGATGACCTGGTTGCTAAAATAGAATCATTCTCTCCCACGATCCATTCTGAATTTGCGGCTGGTAAAATCAATGCTTTTCATAAAACTGTAGACCATCCACTATTAGATGCTCATTACCTGCCCAAAACAGAATACAATATTCCATCTATAATCATAGAATGCAAACCCGACTTCAGCCAATGTGAAAATGAAGGAGTGTATAACTCCCTGGGGCACCATGTCTTTGCCCAAATGTCAGATCTAGAGAAAGATAAATTTAAGCAAGTAATTGCTAAACGATTAACCCAAGCTGATGCCAAAGATTTCAGCTTAAAATCAACATTTATGCGTAAGGAATTGGATAAAGTAAATCAAATTTTAACTGAGGGGTACTTAACTAAATTATATTGTGACGGATTGGTTGCTGATACTCTTCATTTCCGGGAGATAACTAAATTATATCTGTCTTTAACTGTTGACTTAAATTTATTGCCTGAAGGCAAAAAATTAGCTATACTAGCTAAATCTTTAGACCAGTATTCTAAACAGTTTATTAGTTGCAATCCCGAAAATTTGTTCCAGGCGGCGGCAAAAGAAAAGGCTTTGGAAACAGAATTTGTAACCACACTTAAAAATATCCAAAAACTATACCTTAATGAAACAATCGAACCAGTGGAAGAATCAAGTTTTGAAAGCCTAAATTATCCTTTAAAAATAAATAATTTAGATCAAATGAAGCTGGCTAGGGAAGAGTACTTAATTTCAGTTCAAGAAACATTTACTGAAATGAGAGCGTCGCTAGGATCGTTGCCTAGCAATCAACTAGCTAAAAAATTAGACCAGGATTTAAATGTAATTGAAACTAAAATTCTTGATTACCATAAAATTATAACAGAACTAGCGGCTAATATTGTAAAAAGTGTTAACCATCTTAATTTGACTTTTGACCGCCATAATCAAGCCGAAGAATTATTTTCCGGAGCGGTTGTTTCCTTATGCACTACCTATAAAGACAACTTCCGCCTTGGTCCACTAAAATTTAAGTTAGATGGATCAATGCTAGGTTTTTTTTCTGAATTCAAATACCAGAATGAACTGATTTTCAAAGAAGAAGTGGATAAATATAGGAAATGACTAAATTATTTAGACCTGGCTAAGTAAGCATCCACTAATATGTCGCTCAGTGGCTGTAAAATTAATTGGGCGTTTCGGATAGATTCTTTAATTACTATATCAATAGCAAATTTTTCCGCGTGAGTAGAAGCTTTTATTTTATTATCAACCCGACTAAGTTTTTTTTTGGTGGCAATTTCTGGAGTAAGATTTATATCCGAAACTGGCGCCGGAATAAGGCCATCTATGGTAGAAGAAACACCCTCTAATCTTCGCTGATAAATCTGTTCATAATTCAGGCTGAATAACTCCCAAACTGCCCTAACAGAAGTTGGATTATACACCCCAAAATCAACCGTAGATTTAACTACTCTATCCAATTGATCCTTCAACGGTTGACGGAATTTAAAGTAATCATGATCCTCTGCTCGGTTAAACCGAGTTATTTCCTTAAAATTTTTTAAAAGTTTAGTGGCCGCCTCAACTAGGCCAGATCTTAAAGCCTTTTTTTTTAATTCAACCAATTCCATACTACCGGGGGATGAATATACTCTCAGTTGTTGTTTTCTATAGCCTATTAGCTCACCCGCCGTATTATTAGCTCGCGATAATAAGTTCTGATTAGAGGTACAAAAACTGGCAATTGCACCTACAGCTCTTATTTGCTGAGCCAAAGCCGATAACTTGTTCGCATTAGCTTGATATTCTTTAGCTATCCAGGGTCTAGAATCCGTTCCCTCCTCAGCCCGGCATTCTCCAGCCACCATCTCTAAACAGGCTGGAAAATAATCTAACAATAGGTAACTTGCTTCAGTGTTTGGTGGCAGATTATAGGGGCCGTCCTTATCAAAAATCATATTAACTTCAACCCAGCCCCCATTTATAAATATTTTGGGAATTTTACTACTATTTAGGGTTAAATCTGCGGAGGAATACTCCGCGTTTTAAATGTCCAATAATACTTTAGCCTTCCAACCTCGGGGAGTCTTCTTTACTTCAAATAGGTGCATGGTAACCGCTTTGACATCTACTTTGGGATCATGTTTAGTATGGCTTAACTTCTCGCCGTGGGCTTGGCAATCCAAAGAGTAAATACCATCTTTCAGCTGTCTTATTTTAAGGTCAAATTTAGTAAAGATCAGCTGCTTTGAATCTTTATAGAAAATTAAGTCATCCAAAAAATCAAACAGCAGTCTTTCTATATCCTTATGTTTAATGGCAATATGCTGCTTTACTTTGGGCTTGATCCGGTTAATATCTACTTGTGAATCCGCAGCAGCTAGGGCGCATTGAATAAATAGATCCTCTAACGTACCTGCTTCGGCTTCAAACAAGACATCTGCCGTATGTTCCAGAAATTTGTAGAAAGGCTGCATACGGTTAGTATTTAAGACTAAGTTTTTAAGGGTTTTGATTAGTTATATTAGTTATTGATAAAGTTTATAATAATTAACTTTATATTCATTTCTTATGAGCGATTATACTACTGAGAAAAAACTAATTTTTAAAAATTTTACTTTAGATGATTTAGCCCACCTGCCAGTATTTGAATCCGTGGTAGCTGATTTTCCAGAGTATCTTCCTCCTACCGAAATTGCATGCATTAATTTAGGTACAAAGATAGTAGTAAGTTTTGTTTTAGGAATATCAAAAATAGACTATGGAAAAATGATTCGTCATTCATTGATGATTTCTGAAAGACTAGACCAGGAAACAGAAATGATGCATAGGGATTGGATAAAACACGATGAAATAAGTGACATAACCGGCTACCTGCCTCTTAAAAAATTTTGAGTCTAAATAGTTTATTTCTTCCTAATAGTATAAAATATCTCGTTGGGAAATTCTAATAACTTATACTCATACCCTAATCTTTTTACCATCAACTCAATCCATCTTCTACGCGGGTAATTCATTCTCTGCCCGCTCATAGTCAAGGTAGGAAAACTTACCACTACCCATTTACAATCCAGTGATTTAATCAGCTGTTCCGATTTTTTATGCCCTCGGCCTTGATCTAAAATATCAGTCATTTTGAACAAAAAAACTACCTCCACCTTAGGAAAAGATTTTTCCTGGGTTATATCCGCCGCTTGGGCTAATCCCCTAATTTTAGATTTTTTTTGTAGAAGAGTAAAAAATTTATTTAACAACTCTACTTCCACATTACTTAAGTCGTAAGCATAATACTCCATTGAACTTAACCCCATCAATGGAATAGAAAATGGGTTTATTCCACACCCCAAATCTAGAATTTTAAGTGGTTTACCAGACATTTCCCATAATTGTCCATATAATTTAGGATAAAAATCTAATCTTTCTTTAGTTGAAGAATGAGCGGATAAAATATTGTTTAATCTTTCAGACTTTTTCAGCAGAGGTGATTTAAGGTAAGATTCTACCAAGTGGGACAACAAGGGTGATTTTCTTTCCTTCCTGAACAACCCGTAAACCCGCCTCAACCTAGACCGAACTTCTTTAACTGTCTGTTTATATACTGCTGAGCGGGGATTAAACAACCCCTGAACCAAATTAGGGTTCTTATCCAGATAGCGTTCTAAAGTCTGCTGCACATAAATTGGATTTACTGAATTAAGCTCCCGCTTTTTTTTAACTGCTAAAATTAGTTCCTTTAATTGACCTGGGTCCAAATTAAATTTATTTGGTTTAAGCCTGGATTTAAGAATATCAGATTTAGTCCAATTTAATTTTCCCGGCATCAACCCAATATTAAAAATGAACTATAAAAACCTTTTTAAAGAGTTAAAAAAATAGTACCTAAATGGATAAATGGGGTAAAATTAAAGCTGGAAGCAAAAAAGTATGGCTGTTTATCTGGAAAGGTGATTCTTTTTGGAGCTGGCTGGTAAATGCAATTATAGCTTTCATAGCTATTCGTTTCCTAGTTTACCCTCTCCTAGGCCTTATTTTGGGAACAGGGCTGCCAATTGTAGCAGTAGTCAGTGAAAGCATGGAGCATGGGCTGCACAACCAAAGAATATGCCAGCAGACCATTGAAGAATTTAGAGATTCATTTACCAACTATTGGGATGTCTGTGGTGAATGGTATGAAGATATAGGGATAACTCAGGAGCAGTTTTCAGCTTTTCCATTTAAAAATGGGTTTAATAAGGGAGATGTAATAATACTTTGGCGAGCAAATGTAAACAACATTCAGGTCGGGGACGTACTGGTATTCAAAAGCATCCAAACTCAGCCCATAATTCATCGCGTGGTTAAGATCTTGGAAGAAGAAAATGAAATATTTTACCAAACTAAAGGCGACCATAACAGTGAAAGTATTAGTGGAACTTATGGAGAAACTAAAATTAGCCAGGGACGAATCCTAGGCCAGGGCGTATTCAGGATACCATACCTTGGATGGATAAAAATATTGTTTGTGGATGCGGTCCGGCCTTTGGGTATAGTTATCGACAGCTAGGTTTAAGAACAAATCTCTTAGATGATGGACAGACCAAAATGACAGATAAGTTAATAAAGAACTAACTGATTTCTTTAGATAAATTCAAGAATAAACTCAGGAAAAAATCAAATTAATATCCAGGTGAAATGTATGTTCTGTCCCGAATGCGGCTCAATCTTAAGACCAAAGGAAAAGGCTGGTAAAAAAATTCTGTTTTGCAGTTGTGGGTACACTAAATCTCTAGCCAAGGGAGAAGCATCACCCCAAATTAAAGAAACGGTAGATGCGGCTAAGAAAATAGAAGTTATCGAAAAGTTAGATACTAACCCTAAAATCAGAATTACTTGTGAAAAGTGCGGCCACGGAGTAGCCTATTATTGGACCCAACAAACTAGAGGAGCAGATGAACCCGAAACTAGATTCTTCAAATGTGAAGAATGCAGCTACACCTGGAGAGAATATGCTTAATCCTCATCGGTTAAATTATTTACTAACTGAAACTCAATCCTTCCAGGAATGGAAATTAAGCCATCCGGAAAGTTATTTGTCCCATTTCTTCTGCCAAATAAATTCAGAGATAAAAATAGGCGGGGTGGAAGAAATTGGCTACTTTAATCCGGCTTCCCAAAAAATAACCGTTTTCCTAGCTTTAGAAGAACAAGAATTCAAATTAAAAGATGAAGAAGAAGTATTTAAGAAAGAGTCATCCGAGGTTGAAAAATTAGATTTATCCCAAGCTAAGATAAATTTTGAGGAAGCTTCTAGGATCTGTTTAGATCGCCTCCCTAAATTTTTCCCCCAGGAAGAACGAGGTGATGGATTTGTGGTCCTGCAGACCTTAAACCGAAAAGCGCTCTGGAACTTTACTTTTATTAGTAAAAAATTAAAATTTTTAAATTTAAAAATCAATGCTGAGAACGGGCAAATAGAATCTAAGGAATGCTTTTCAGTAATATCTAATGACAAAAATAACCCCTAATAAGTCTATGTCATTTACTATTATTACCTCCACCGAGTTAATATATCAATATTATATATAATAGAGAAGTTTGCGGATAAATAATTTAATTATGCAAACTTCTAAATAGGATTTTTTTACACCAAATTATGCCAATTATCTTTATAATACTTATACCTTAAATCAAATTCTTCTTTAGGAGTAAGATTAATTCCTAGACTTATCAATTTTGATTTTAGGTCTAACAAATCCTTATCCTGCTCTTCCAGAGTAGACATCTTCTCTAATTCTAAGATATAACCATAACCTTTAGTTGAATCCAACATGATGGTGATACCATCCCACAAAAAAGTATGGCGCTCTCTAAACCACTTTATAGTAGTTGAATATCCTAGTGTTTTAAACAATAATTCCAGATTAACAAATTCTTCTTTAGGAAATTTTATCTCTATCTCCTCCCTCTGCTCGGAATGCATCTCCCCTTTCTTCAGCCAGATTTTAGAATAAAAATTATTTTTCTGAATCCGCAGATCTTGTCCGGCATCTAAGTAATGGGTTTCTTGCTTATCAGTATTAATTAAAGTCCCCTGTTGAGTGAAAAATTTAATTAATTGAAGATATGTTTCCGGGGATATAAAAGTCCTGATTTCTACTTCAATAGCCATTTTGAATATACTAAAGTTGTGCTCTATTTGACGAATATATTTTCGAGGGCAATAGTCTTTATATATTTACCCCTGCCTTGCAAATACAGATAGGTGTTGATAAAAAGAGGTGATAGATACTTTTTATTAATTATCCTATAGAGAACTTTGCAAAATTAGATGATTTATTAGCAAAGTTCTAAAGAGAAGTTTGAAATAGTCGTAATTTTGACCTTAAACAAACAATATATTAACCAAAATTATTTTTTTTCAAACTTCTCTATAATTAAATTATATGGTCTAATTAGGAGATATATTTTACATTAATTAATGTTAAATAATTAACTAACTAATAGGATTATAATCTAACCTATTTAGTAAATCCACTAACTAGAATACAGCTTATCAATGTGCAGCTGCACTTGCCTTGATACTTCCTCTTTAGAAAAAGTGCCATCAATAACTACCACTTTATGTTTTTCTCCAACCAAAGCAATAGCTAACTCATAATTAGCCGCAACTTGTTCTAACCGTTCTTTTTGTTCAAAATATTCTGGAGAACCGCTGCGGTTACGGCTTATTCTTTCCAAAGCTACCTCCACTGGAACTCGCAGAAAAAAAGTTATATCTGGAGTATGAAAACCATCATGCAGCCCTGCCAACTGTTCCATCTGCCCGCCTTGAGCTGATTGATAAGCCAAAGTGGAAAGCATATGCCGGTCAGAGATAACTTGGATTCCATTTTTTAGATTAGGAACAACTACCTTATCCAAGTGCCATTTCCGATCATTGATAAACAAATTAGCCCAATAATCAAAAGTATGAATTTCCATTTCATGAGGCAATAATTCCCTTTTCAAACGCCGCCTAATTTCCAACCCGTAAACAGTATGCGAAGTTGGTTCACGAGTTAGGATGGGAACAAAATGTTTCCCTTTATCGAATAAATAAGAAACCAATTCTTTAGCTTGAGTAGTAGTCCCAGCCCCATCCAAGCCTTCAAATACAATAAATTTACCCGCGTACATCTTATCACCTAGATTAGGTATTAATAGGGGGTTATTAAATATTTTGAGAATCAAATATTTAGTTCAGAAAACTGTTAACTTCTATACCCATAAAATAGTTCTTTCCTAATATCAGTCAATATTCTTAGTAACACTCATTCCGCTACAACAATCCATATAAAACCAAAAAGTCAGGTTAAGGGAATGATTATAGGAGTTACTAGTTTATTGGCTGCAGGCAAGGATACATTGGCTTCATTGTTAGAAAAACGTAACTTCACCCACGTGTCTTTATCCGATTTTCTTCGAGAGGAATTAAAACTAAGAAATAAAGAACCAACCCGAGATAACTTAATTTCCCTAGGCAATGAACTACGGAAAGAATTTGGCCCTTCAATATTAGCTCAACGAGCCTTAGCCAACATTCAAGAAGGAGAAAATTATGTATTTACCTCTATCCGCAACCTAGCGGAAGTAGAATTACTGCAGCAGCGGGAGGATTTTATCCTAGTTAACATCATCGCTCCCCTAAATGTGCGGTTCCAAAGACTGCGTCAAAGAGGAAGGGTTGGCGATCCGCAAACTATAGCTGAATTGAAAGCTAAGGAACAAGAAGAAAGCAGCAGTGAAATCCACAAACAACAGCTTTCGGCCGTGGCCAAAAAAGCAAAAGTAACTATCTCCAACGAAAAAACGGTGGAAATCCTGGACAAAAAAATAGAGCAATTTCTTAATGATTGGATTTATAAGCTCCAGCCCAGCCGGCCTAATTGGGAAATTTATTTTATGAATATTGCTGAGCAGGTCAAGTTGCGTTCCACCTGTATGTCAGCTAAAAAAGGAGCCATTATTGTCAAAGATAAGATGATAATATCCACCGGGTATAATGGTTCGCCTAAAGGAATCAAGCACTGCACTGAAGGCGGCTGCCAGCGGTGTACTTCTAGGCATCTGGGCAGAATAAAATCGGGAGAATATAGCGAACCCTGCATTTGCTGCCATTCCGAAGAAAATGCAATTACCCAGGCCGCGTATAATGGAACTGCCACTAAAGGCGGGGTTATGTATACCACGTTTACTCCCTGTACGATGTGCGCCAAGATGATCATCAATGCGGGGATTGTAAAAGTTGTAGCCCAGAATAATTACCCTGATAAAGTCAGCGGAGAGTTGTTTAGAGAAGCCGGGGTAGAGTTTGTTATTTTGAAGTGAACATTTATAAATAAGGCTATTTCATAAGTTTTATGGATCAGGATTTGGAACGGTTGTTAATAAATAACTATGACAGGCTTACAGAAGAAAGTGGACTAGAATGTACCGCATTGGTAGTTAAATACGTTGCAGAGAATTCACCTAGTGCTGTTGCTAATGAGAGTGTGTACACCATAAAGAATGTAACCAAAGTTGGACACCACGTGATGGATAAATATCCCGAGTTAGTTAACAGAATTGTAGTTAGATTATTTGATTATTGTATGGTTGGAGCTAACAAAGCACGAGAAAAAAGACTAATTGCGATAGCCGCTCATTTTCTGGGTTATGGAGCAGATTTTGCCAATAGAATATATAAAGATACTAAAGATTTGAATTGGCTTATTAGGGCTCATGAGAAGAATAAAGAATCAGCGAATTTAACCAAAAATCTAGATCAAAAATATTCTAGAATAGCCCTCGAAATTGAATCTAAACGTACCATAATGTTATTTGAGATTACCGGAGATATAAAATGGATGATTGAACGTTATGAAGCAGATATTCAGTGTGCAAAAATGAGCGATAATAAAAAATATACCTACCATAAACTAAGCTTTGCTGGAGATTCAGCCAATGAAGTTTTTAATAAAACTCGTAACAAAATGTGGGCCCAACAGGCCTTAAGCTGTTACGAACTTGCAGTGGATTATTTTAAAAAAAATCCTTATCCAGTGATAGAAAAGTCAGTGAGAATAATGGAAACAAAAATAAAACAACTTAAATACCTCCTCAAATTACCCCCAACACCTTCTTCCTCCCGGTAGCTCCTGAAACAATCTCCACCCTTAAACCGCATTCCTTCTTTAATAATTTTATAACCGCCAAATTAGCTTTGTTCTTATCCGGGACGGCTTTAACATAAATTTTAATTGCATCCCCACCTAAGATTATTTTTTCCTGAGAAGAATGGGGTATAACTTTCACTGAAATATGACCCTGCTTTATGTATTTCTTAATATCCATCTTATAGTTTAAATGGATAAGAGTATATAAGTTTGCCCAAAAACTTTTAAAATAGGTTTACTCCCAATGATGCTGGGGGAAATGGGCAGCATAAAAATAACACTGGAAACTCTGTACGATATCTTACGTAATGAAAAGAAACGGGAGGAGCTGCAGGAATTAGAAAGCACCTTTTTTATAGACTTAGTCAGCTATCTTAGAGAAAAAAAGTCCCTATTGGAAGAGAAAGAAAACAACAGCAGCATCTTTGCTGCCGGGGAAAAAGAAAAGTTAGAGTACGAATTGAGAAGTATAAGAAGAATTTTAAAAGAGATTTATGAAAAACGAGAGAAGAAAATCATTGATATTGCCCTAAACCGAAGCCGGACGGGATCAGATATAATTGACAGTGGAGCCATGCTACGGGAAGAAAAAGAATTTTATGAACGAGTTCTTAAAAGTTTAGATCTGTATCGTAGAGGAGTATTGCACCAATTATTCCTAGCTGAATTGCCTAATGTTTATGGAGAGAAGGTTAGTTTAAATTTGCAGGAAGGAAGGATTAAGATGCCTAGTCCGGTTCTGGGGGTTCTGGAAAAAGCAGAAGAAAATACTGCCTTAGATCTTAATCACAAAGTAAAAGTTCGCTTTACTAATCCGGTGCCCAGTTTTGTGTGGAAAGATATGAAAGTTTATGGTCCGTTTGATAAAGGCGAGGAAACGGACATTTTTCAGGAAGTTGCTAATTTACTGGTTAGGAAAGGAAGAGCTGAAAAAGTTTAAAAAACAGCTTCAATTCTAATAAGTAATGAAAAAAATACTTACGGCCGATAACAGCGAAACTTTCCTAAACGAACAACTTAAAGAAACCTATCACTCCCAAACCGGAGCAGTAGAAGAGGCTTTAAAAAAATATGCCGAACCCTGTAAAATTGCGGAAAGGGCGCGCCAGGGATCAATAAAAATTCTAGACATTTGTTTTGGGATGGGTTACAACTCCGCCATGGCTATTGAGGTAGCGCTGAAAGAAAATCCGCACTGTGAAATTGAAATTGTAGGTTTAGAATATGATCCAGAGATTATCAGTAAAATTCAGGAAGTCAATCCCCCTATAGGATTTTTTTCTAATTTCAAACAGTTGACCCCTAAAACTTTATCTTTCAATTATGGAACAGTTAAGGTGCAGGTTATCCTAGGTGACGCTAGAGAAACTATTAAGAAATTACCGCCGGATTATTTTGATACCGTATTTTTTGATCCATTTTCCCCCAAAACTTCTCCCGAAATGTGGCAGGTTCCTTTCTTTAAAGAAATTTATCGGGTGATGAATAAAAAAGCAATCCTATCTACTTATTCCTGCGCTAGGATGGCTAGGGAGAACATGGCCAGAGCCGGACTGGTATACGATGATGGACCAGCCGTTGGGCGAAGAGGACCGGGGACGATTGCTTGGAAGTGGGTGTGAGAACAGTTCTCACTTCTTATTTCTTCCTCGTTTCTTCACCGCTTCCAACCGCTGTAGCACTGTTTCAAAACCCATACTTTCTTCTTCATAGCCTTTCAAGACCGAAGTGAATATTTCCGGATACAACTGATTATGGGTGCTTTCCAACGCCCGATCCAACAGAAACAAGTCCACCGCCTTGTCCTCAACTTTCTCTGAAAAGAATGACAGCCCAAAATCAATAAAATTAACTTCCCCGGTTTCAGAATGCTTAATTAAATTTGAAGTAGTCAAATCGCCGTGAATGATGTCCGCTTGATGCAATTGAGCAATTCTATTTCCAATTTCCACTGCCAGCTGCTGAAAATTATTATCTCTTAACAATAGATCCTTTAATTTTTCTCCCGGCACAAAATCCATGGTTATTGACATCCGTTTATCAGAAAAGTCCCGTAAGTGGGGTGCTGGAAAATTTAGGTAGTCTAGCCTATCCAAAATTTTAGCTTCCCTTCTAGTCCTAAATTTACGCAAGGATTCATCTAATTGGGGCCAGCGGTAAGCTTTAGACAACCGTTCTTTTATTACTAAACGGTCATCTTGATAGATTACTGCTTCCGCACCTTGAGCTAGTTTATTCATCTAACTTAAGAAACAAATCTATTATAAAAAGTTATGGGAAGAAAAATAAATAACCCCTAAATCCTTTTCAAAACTGCCTCAATCTTCTGTTTCAACATTGGTTTGGGTGAAAAGCCAACAATTCGGTCAAATTCTTGGCCGTTATGAAATACGATCAAACAAGGTATTCCACTAACCTCATTCTCTATAGCTTTATCCGGGTAATCTTCAGTAGATATTTTAGCAAATTTTAATTTCCCAGCATATTCCTGACTCAATTCCTCAAATACCGGAGCCATCATTTTACAGGGTCCGCACCATTCTGCCCAGAAATCAACAATTACGGGAATTTTAGATTGCAATACTTCAGAATCAAAATTTTGTTCAGTTAATACAGTTGCCATTTTATTTTCCTCCATTTAACCTAAAACAACAGGTTATTTATTTGTTTTTCTGTATAAAATACTCCATAATAAAAATCTTTATAAAAACCTCTCTTATCCTTTATTTCATGCCTGATGAAACTAGAACCGAGCTGATAAACATCCTAGATGAATGCGATATCCAAGCTTTTGAACTAAATACCAGCAGTAGGACACTGCACATTAAATATAAAGAAGATTTTGACAATTTTTACCCCAAATTAAGTGCTAACCCCAAAGTTAACACCCCAGAGTATGGAACACCTTATCATTTTGGCAAGGTCGCTTTTTTTGATTATAAAGGTTGGAGAGTTCAGGGAGGCATAACTATTACCAAGTCTAATTAAATTGCTCTGCCGATCCAGAGAATAATTAATATTCCTGCCGTATGCAGTAAGTAAGCTAAAACTATAAATTTTTTAAGTGAAAGTCCGCGCATTGAAGATAATAAAGTTACCCCAATCTCCGTAGGCAGGGGGGAAGCAATCAGAAAACCGGCAAAAACAAGGTTAACATATTTACGCAACGATCCAAATAATCTCTTCTCTCTCGACTTAAGGTATTGGAAGGTCTTTTCCCTCCCTAACTTTTTCAGTTCTAGCTTAAAAGATCTCCTAATCAGTAAAAAAATAACTGTATCGCTAACTAAGGCTCCAAAACCCGCCAACAATCCCGCTAGGAGGATATTATATTCATTAGCCAACAGCAATAAAACTGCAGTTGCTGGGGCGGCAGTAAAACCATAAGCATAAAAAAATCCTCCTAACAGTAGGCCAACATAACCTAAAGATAACAAAAAAGTATTGAATGGAGAATAGGTCTTACCAACATAAAATAGGATTACTGAAAGTATTATTGTAATCATCAAAATCGACAGCCGGGGAAATTTTAGTTTAAGCATTTAATAATATAACACGAGAATAGTTTATATAAATTTCTTTCGACCAAAGAAAAACATTTATATATCTTAAATAGCTTCTTTAATCATTAAAAAAATGGTTAGATGTAAGCTTATTGTCCCGGTTTTATTATTAATTTCGCTATTAGCTCTTCCATCAGTTTTATCTCAAGAACAATGCCTGTATTATTTCTACGGCCGGGATTGTGAAGAATGCATACCTGCTACTGCTTATCTAACCAATTTGCAAACCAGCAATCTTGAACTTAAGATAGAACAACTTGAATCCTACCACCACCGTCAAAATGCCCAATTATTGGATAAATATTTCTTAGCCTACCAAGTCCCTGCCGAAAGTCAAGGTCTGCCAGCCGTGTTCCTGGCCGGAACCTATCTAATAGGTTCTAAACCTATACTAGAACTAACCGAAGGAGTAATTAAAGACAATCCTGAATTACCTTGTCCAGGACTAGACGCCTTAGAAGCTGTGGGAGTGGTAGGGGAAAGCGGACCAAGTAATGTCCTAGGAACACTTAGCTTGGGAAAAATTATTTCTTCCGCACTAAAACATAGTTTTTCTCCGGTCATGCTATCTTTACTGGTGCTGGTACTTTTTTTCCTAACAGCTAAAAAGAACCAAGCAGTTAATCGAGGCATTTATTTTATTAGTACTATTTTTACAATATACATCTTATTTGGGCTAGGATTGTTTGGATTTATTCTTCCTGCAGATGCTCTTCCGATTATATTTTACAAATTAATCGCTATCGTAGTTATCGCTTTCGCCGGCTGGAAAATTATAATCTTCCTCCATCCTAAGATATTTAGTTTAGAACATATCCAGCAAATGGAATCCTTCTTAGAACGCAACCTAAGCTCAATTCCGGCAGTAATTTTTACCGGCATAATTAGCGCCATTTTGACTCTGGCGGGGTCAAGTGAGATCTTCCTCTTGCTGCGGGAAATTTATATGGAAGCCCATTTTCGCGGGGCGGTGATATCTTTAAATTTATTTAACCTTATTTTATCAATGTGGCTATTGATAGGTGCGGTAATTATTTATTGGTTTATAACAATTAGAGCTGGAAAAAATAAAGTAGAAAATAATAAACAATCTAATAAAAAAGTTAGAACACTTAATCCCCAGCTAGCTGAAAATAAGAAAGCAGCTTTAACCCCCTCTACTGCTGAAGCTCTTGACCAATTAGAAGAAGCGATGATCCCAACTCCAAAAAAAGAAAACTAAAAATGGAAACTAAAAAAACTGTAAACTACAATGTACTTAATTTTATCATTTATGGTATTATCTTAGTACTGGGATTAGTATTATTGTTTGTTTGAGATTGGTTATATTACTTATAGAGAAGTTTTAATAGAGAAGTTTGAAAAATAGTAATTTTGGTAAATATATCGTTTGTTTAATGCCAAAATTACGTTTATTTCAAATTCTCTTTAGAAGTTTGCGGATAAATAATTTAATTATGCAAACTTCTCAATAGTTTGCCAAAGCCTTCTATACCAAAAATTTATAATCCTAATTATTTATTTAAGGTTAAGTATGCCTTCCAAAAATATTATTAAAACCATTTTCTCTCTCTTAGAAAAAAAACATCACCTTACCATGTTAGAGGAACTGAAAGATTATACTCCCTTCCAAAAACTGGTTGCTACCCTGCTCAGCGCCCGAACTAAAGACTCCACTACTATTCCTATTGTAAAAAAATTATTCCAAGATTGTCCCACCCCGGAAAAGATCCTTAATCTAGACCTTAAAGTGCTAGAAAAAAGGCTTTACAGCATCGGGTTTTATAAAAATAAAGCTAATCACGTGCAAAAGTTAAGTAAGTTAGTAGTTGAAAAATACCAGGGTAAAGTACCAGAAAATTTTGATGAACTGGTATCACTGCCCGGTGTCGGCCGGAAAACAGCCAATTGTCTGCTAAATTATGCTTTCCACCAGCCGGCTATTGCGGTTGATACTCACGTTCATCGAATAGCTAACCGTTTAGAATGGGTAAAGACCACTAAACCAGAAGAAACAGAATTTCAACTAAAAAAAATTATTCCTAAAGAGTTATGGGTAAAAGTCAATTCCCTGCTTGTCGGACACGGACAAACAATCTGTTCACCCATTAATCCTAAATGTTCGATCTGTCCTATTTTAAAATATTGTCCGTTTGGCAAGCAAAGAATGGAGAAAAAATCATAAAAACTTCCGCACCTTCCTTAAATCGCTAGACTTATTTATCTTCAGAGTATTAAATCCCAATTTATGCGGGATTAAAATATCCTCTAGGGGATCATCGCCAATCATTAAACATTTTGATGGAACCAATTTTTTTCTGGCTATAAGTTTTGTCCAATAGGTTATATCATTCTTCAAGCAACCGGCATCATCCTGAGAAAAAATAAAATCAACCTGCTTAGAGAGCGAATATTTAGTTAAATAGACCAAAATAGTCTTTCGCATAGAGTTAGAGACAATGCCTATTTTTTTCTTCCGCTTCTTTATTTCTTTAAATATATCTGCCACCTTATCGTGCAGGGGCCATAAAATATTGATCTGTTTTCCCAGTACAGTATAATACATTTTTAACAGACCCAACCCCCGGCATAAATCACCGGTATCCCAGCGTCCATATTTATTCTTTTTCAAACCAAGCTTCTTAGCTTTTAGATCTAATTCTAGAGCAGTAATGTTTAATCTTTTTTTAATTAGGAACAAGATAGGAGAGTAAATCTCTGCATAAATTTTAGTATCAATCAGCGTATCATCCAAGTCAAACAAATAGGTACTTATTGACATAATCAAAATTTCTCCAACTTGCCCAACTCCACCAAAGCAAAAGTAAACCAAACTAGATTTAGGATCATAAATGGCCAGCTGTATAAAGTATAAGCATAATACATCATCAGCCCTGAACCTATTAAATTAAACATATTATATTTGACTGTTCTAGAATTCCACGAGCGGGTAAAAATATTTAAGGCAAAGGCTAGAACTAATAAAATCATACCCGCTATCCCAATTAATAAATTAACTCCTACCATATCTTATCCTCAGACATTCTTAACCTCTGCATTTAAACTCCTACCTCCAACTCTTTTTAATACCATCTCCAGCTTTCTTATCCTTCAGATCTTTTCGAGCTAAATCAATAACATTCTGTCCAATCTGCTGGATAAGCTTAGTTTGCTTGCGGGAGATTTTAATTATATCCCCCCAATGCTGGTGATGTGGAAGGCCATTAAAATATTTTTTTTCCGGTTTAGATAAATATTTGGTTACTATTTCATTTATTTCCAGATAGGTTTTGGAAGCAGTCTTAACTAAACGGGCACAGGATTTAACTTCAGCTATGGTTTTAGATATATTCAAGGCATCATCAGTTAGAATTTGGGAGGTAATATATCTTGATTTGTTGTTATTTTGCTGCAAATTAGAGAGAGCTAAGCCTCGGAGATAGGTCACATATAAGTTAATCTTATCCTTAATCGATTGACTCTGCTCCAATTCTTTCAATTGTTTCCAGAACATATCAATTTGAGGGCCTAAATTAGCCCTTTTTTTAGCTGAAAGCCGTCTTAATGAAGGCAGCTGGGAATTAGTGTTATCCCTTAGTGGCTTAATCCAACACTTTCTAAAAGCTTTAAGAGCATAATCCACCCTAGATAGGGTTTCAGCTTCCTCCCGCAGGGCACGCAGATCCATAATTAATATATAAATAAGGAATTTTATAAAGGTTGCGACAGACTATTATATTAGGTTAAGGAACCTCCCAAATTAAACAAAACCTTTATAAACACCAAGCCAAAATAAAACCTAAAATAATCAAGATAGGTCCAAATAATGTTCTATAAACTAAAAGTTAAGGATTATATCCGAGTTCCGCCCAACATGTTTAGCTTTGGAAAAGAGGAATCGATCCTAAAAAACGTTAAAACCACTTATGAGAACTATGTTTCCAAAGATTTTGGGTTCGTAATCAATGTGATAACTGTCGGTGAAGTCCAGGAAGGAGTAATCGTGCCTGGGGATGGAGCCGCTTTTTATGAAACTGAGTTTGAATTACTGACCTATAAACCAGAATTAAATGAAATGGTATTTGGCAAGGTACGGGATATTACTGATTTTGGAGCTTTTATTGATATTGGTGGAGCGGAGGGTATGGTTCACATATCCCAAA
This sequence comes from Candidatus Nanoarchaeia archaeon, assembly GCA_035289845.1. Taxonomy (GTDB): domain Archaea; phylum Nanobdellota; class Nanobdellia; order Woesearchaeales; family GW2011-AR9; genus DATDWB01. Next base: position 17,926 of record DATDWB010000048.1, read on the forward strand.
GTATGGACGATTTCGTATCTTTCAGCAAGGATAAGGTTTTATTAGGTAAAAAAACCAACCGAAGTATAAAAGTTGGCGACCGCTGTAAAACTAGAATTATAGCTGTTAGTTATAAAGATCTAAACAGCCCTAAGATTGGTTTAACCATGCGCCAAGAAGGCCTAGGAAAACTAGATTGGTTAGAAGAGCCTTTGCCCCTGGTCCAAACAAATTCCAAAAAAAATAAAGTAGAGTCTGAATAATAACCTTTAACGCTTGATAAAATGTCTAAGAAAAAAGTTTGCAAAAAATGTAAATTGTTTGTGGAAGGAGACACCTGTCCAATTTGTAAGTCAGCTAACTTTAGCACCAGCTGGCAGGGAAGAGTTTATATAACCGATACCGAAAATTCATTAATCGCCAATAAAATGGGACTAAAACTTAAAGGAGAATATGCCATCAAAGTAAGGTAGGAAAACAATATGGAATTAACTATAACCAGCAAGAAAGTTAACCAATTATTACAACGAACTGAAGTTGAAGGAAAAATAGTTTTCAAATCTGAAACCCCCAGTAATAAGGAAGTTATCGAAAAAATAGCTAAAGAGTTTAAAGTTGACAACTTCTTGGTTGTTATGAGAACAATCCAAACTATTTTTGGTCAAAAAACGGCTAGATTCGCAGCCCTAGTCTACAACAGTTTAAAAGATAAGACTGGCACCGAACAATTAACCAGTCATCAGAGAAAGAAACTGGAAGAAGAAAAGAAAAAACAAGCTGAAGAAAAAAAGAAAGCTGCGCAGTCAGATGAATAAAATTAATATAGCACCCTAAACTAAAAAATAAATTTTAAAAAAAATACAGTGAATTATTATGGGAAAAACTAAAGGCGCAAAAAAAGTCGATAAAGTCAAGAAAGATAAGACTAAGAAAGAAGGCAAAAAATTAAGTGACTTGTATTCTATTTCTGGAAGCAAATTGGAACGTAAAAATAAAATCTGCCCTAAATGTGGTCCAGGGATGTTTATGGCAGTACATTCTAACCGTTTAGTATGCGGCAAGTGTAAATATACAGAATACCAAAAGAAAAATTAAAGTGGGTGTAATGTCTAATAAAACGATTTATGTTTCTAAAGAAATTATAAAAACTACTGCTAATGAAGGGTATGTATTGTTTGTTTACGAAACTATCGGTAGCGGAGGAAAAAATATCAGTCAAACAACCACCTATATACCTAACCTAGAATATAATCAACTGTTTGCTTGTATCCTAGATTTAAAAAAAAAGCATCCTTCTATTAACTTAGAAAGTGGTCTTCCCCCTAATTTAAATGGTGATGATTTTTATAGATATAAGTACGGCGGACTAGATCCCTATACCTTAGATCAATTAATTAATGCTCAATAAAATTCTAGACCACATCCTAAATTATAATCACTTAACCCAAAAATTCAATCCCTAGCTCACTATCCATAGCTTTCTTCTTTTTCTCAAAATATTTGTGCCCTTCTCCAAATATTTGATCTGAACTGACCCCAGTTATTATAAGCATAGTCCTAACCGTATTTTCCAAGTCCTTGTAAATCTGCGCTCCCCAAATTATTTTAGCATTAGAATCTAAGCTTTGAGCAACCCGTTCCACGATTTTTCTGGATTCATCCAAGGTTAAGTTTTCTCCGCCAGAAATATTAATCAAGGCCCCGGTAGCGGTAGAGATATCTACATCTATTAATGGATTATCTAACGCTTTTTCTACTGAAGCTTCAGCCCTGTTACTGCCTTCGGCCTCTCCTACCCCAATCAAAGCTACCCCTCCTTCACTCATTATGGCTTTAACATCTGCAAAATCCAAATTTACCAAACCGGTTTTGGTGACTAATTCCGCAATTCCTTTAACTGCATTGGTTAAAATCTCATCCGCCACCTTAAAAGCGGTCTGTAAAGGTAGATTAGGTGCAATCTCTAATAATTTTTCATTGGGAATTACTATTAAGGTATTAATATTTTGCTCTAACTTTTCCAGCCCAATCATGGCATTCTCAAACCGATGTGATCCTTCCATAGTAAAAGGCATAGTTACAATTCCAATACTTAGTATGCCCATTTTTTTAGCCAAAGCGGCCACAAAAGGCGCACTGCCAGTTCCAGTTCCCCCACCTAATCCGCAAGTTATAAAAATCATATCTGACCCTTCTAACAACTTTTTAATTTCGCTTTCACTCTCCCGAGCAGATTCTTCACCTATTTTTGGGTTTGATCCCGCCCCTAATCCATGGGTCAACTGTTTTCCAATCAATAATTTTTTATCACAGGTGGTATATAACAAATCTTGGGCATCGGTATTTATAGCAATAGTCTGAATTCCATTGATACCTACTTCAGAAATTCGATTTATAGTATTATTCCCAGCTCCCCCGGCTCCAACCACTTTAATCCGTGTCTTTTGACTGGCAATAAGTTGTTCTAGTTCTTCATCCACGCTTCGATTAGGATTATTCACATTTCGACTGGAAAAATTATTCCCATAATCATTATCAGAAGAGATAACTTTACTTCGGCTCACATTAGGATTATCTAAATTTGAACTAGAAACTTGAAAACTGGGATGAGTTTTCTTTCCCGCTTGCTCAGAGTTAAACCTAACCTCTGTAGTATTATTTTCCATCATTCTACCTCGCCCTTTTAATAAAAATAATGGTGCAGGATATATAAAGATTATTGCACCCTAAAAGAGAGATAGGTTTAAGAGATAAATTCTCCTAAAGTTAAAATAAGTAAGCTTAGAAGTGAGCTTAAAATACTAAAGAGAACTTTGCAAAATTAGATGATTTATTAGCAAAGTTCTAAAGAGAAGTTTGAATAGTCGTAATTTTGACCTTAAACAAACAATATATTAACCAAAATTACTTTTTTTCAAACTTATCTAAAATTTAATCCGAAATTGTATATAGAGAATAAATTATTTATACGGAATAAGTTAGTTAGATTTTAGTTCTGTTTTAGCTGCTTTAAACTCGATTTTTTCTGCCGAAGTCAATTCCAGCAGCTTCTTATCTATCAATTCAATTATCTGCGGTGGAAATTGCACAGGCAGTTCCACTTCCACTTTCTTTCCCTCAGATGCCGCTATCTTAAATTTATCTTCTGGGATACGGAATGTAGCTGCTAAATAAGCTGCTACCTGTTCTTTTAAATCAGTTATTTTACGGATAATTTTAACGGTGTAGATTACTTTTCTACCCGCCAAAGGATGATTAAAATTTACTATAACCCTTCCTCCAGAAATGCTGCTGACTATACCCCTCTCTCCATCCACATCAATTTCTAAACCTGGTTGAGGATTTACTTTGTGTTCAATAAATGTTGCCATTGGAACTACCCGCATCTTTTTGATATCCCTCTTACCAAAGGCACTTTCTGGAGCCAAGATAATTTCATGCACCATCCCTATTTCTGCTCCGCTTAAGGCACTATCTAATCCGGGCAAAAGTTGTTTCTCCCCCAAACAAATAATTAGGGGAGAATATTTTATTTTTGCAGAAAAGATGTTGCTTTTTTTAGCTGCCTGCTCTTGGGTGGTATCAAATACTACCCCATTTTCTAGCTTCCCAGTATAATCCAGTTCAATAAAATCGTGTAGTTGTGCTTTTTCTGGCATTTTAAAATAAGTTAAGAGGAGTGGTTTATAAGTTTTTCTTAGGAAAGGACATAATAAAGCAATTCTTGGCCGAGGCTATCCCACCGCTCCATGTGGTCGCTACGCAGCAAGCTAATGGGGTATAAAATCATAAATCAATTATCACTCCTTGCTCTATCCTTAACAAATTTAACCACTTTACTGACCACTTCTTCCGGAGTTAAGTTGGTAGTATCAATTACTAAGTCGTACTTAGACTTATCATAAGGATTAATAGAATAATACTTTTCATACCGTTCTTGTTCCACCCGTTCCCTTCTTTTCATATCAGCAACCATCTGGTTTAGAGAGGAAGCTGATTCTTCTTTTCGGTTATCAGCCAGGATTCGCTGGGCTCGGACTATTGGATCAGCATCAAAAAATATTTTTATAGAATTGGGAATGAAATGAAAACTTAAGCGGCCATCAATCACAAAATGATCTTTTTCTTTTCCAATTTTTCTCTGCCAATCATCCAGTTCCTGATCAATAGATTTATCAGTTTTAGCTATATCCCCTAATTCCTGCAGAGAAATTCCCCTATCTAAAGCCATTTGGCGCATATAGCCCCCGGTTGAATAATGAGCCCAATTTAACTTCTGGGCAAGATATTTACCGGCCGTGCTTTTTCCACTGCCGGGAGTTCCAGATATAGTTATTATCATTTTATTTAAGTAAGGATTATTTTATTGGTATTTGGAGATATTTTAGCTGATTTATGGTTAGCATAAAATCCAAAAAGATAACAAATATAAATAGTTTTATCTTTTATAGAAGGGTAGATGTTTAAAAATAAGCCCCAGCTCCAAAAAGAGATTTCTGAAGCCAATAGTACTAAACGAACTCAAGAAATTTTTGCTGATAGGTTCACCCCTAAAAAAGTTAATTCCAAAAAAGCTAATCCGCCAGCCGCCGCCCAATTTAAAGGAAATAATCCCCGCCTTAATCCCTACAAAAAATATTTTAATATCTTTCTAGTAGTAATTGCTGTTGCTTTGGTAGTAGCGTTTGTGATACGGCCATCCATTATCGGATTTGGGGTTTATCAAGAAACTAAAACTGGCAATTACAGTTTGGATGAATTGGGAAGCAATGTCCAAGAGTTAAAATTTAAATTGGAGCTGGCGGAAAATAACTTATCCTTGCAATCAAATTATAATTCTAATTTAGAAACTGAGCTTGCCAAAAAAAATCAAGCTTTAACTGAATGTTTAGCTAGGAAAGGATCTTTGGAAGACTCCCGATCGTTGTATGATCAAAATGTAGAATTATTTAAAGATAAAATCAATTTATTAGAAAATGTGGATAGCGATGAAGTGGCTGCAATCCAGCACACTTTAGACTTGTGTACTGAAGAGAAAAGCAAGCTTGAAGCCGATAATCTAGGTCAAGAAGAATTCGATAAATTGAAACAAGAATACGAATTGATAGTAAAAAACTCAGCCTTAAACATCTGTTGTAAAAAGAAAATTGACGATCCAGAGATTAATTCATACCGCCTTATTAATAACAAAATTGTCTGCCAACAAGATGGAGAAGTCAGTTTAAGTTGTTTTGGATGACCTAATATCAACCTTATTGCCTAATTGACATTATCACCTAACCCTAGAATAATCATTTTTTTTCCATCCTAATTTATCTTTAACTCCCTGCTTAACCCAAAACCAAGCTACTTTCAATAATCCCCACTCATTAAGCCGGCGCATGGAAGTAGTAGTATAAGTATCCACATAACAATGATCCCCATAACTCCGCAGCTTATTTAGGAGACCCTTATGTTCCATTACCACCACGGTATGGTCATAGCCATTTACTGCCTCAAAAAAATTTCTCCGGCAAGCCAACATTCCTCCACAACTATAACTAAACCCCAATTTACGATAAGTGTTCTTAAACCACATTGCAAATTTAAATTTGAACCGATCGTCATCCGGTCTAACTTTCGCTGTGGCCGAAGAAAATTCTTCCGTAAAATTTTGATTGATTTTTTGCAAAGAATCTGGTTCCAAAGTGGTATCAGCATCCAGAAAAATAACTACTTCTCCCTGGGATTTGCTAGCTCCATAGTTCCTAGCCCGGCTTACGTTGGCTGCTTCTAATCTTAAGAGCCTTAGATTAGGAAAGCCGAAGTCGTTAATTAGATTGGTTACTACCTCCACAGTCTTATCAGTACAGCCATTAGCTACCACAATAACTTCATAATCCTTATAATTCTGGTTATTAATACTCTCTAAAGTTTTAGGAAGATAGTTTTCTTCGTTATTAGCAGGAATAACTATAGAAAATTTAGGAGTCATCAAGTATGATGATCAGAAATTATTTTAATGGATTGTTGTATTACAAACTAGGTGTTATAAAATGCATAAACTAGATGTGTTATAGAAGGCTAAATAGTCCAAGAACACAAAATCTACAACGTCAAATAATTTGCTACCCACAACATACCGGAATCACTATGGTAAAATTTGGTCTTGAACGGATTGCCATTAGCGGCAAATACTTCCATAAAATTTTTGTGCAATAAAATCAACTTGCGGTAACGCTCCTTATAGTACTGAGCCAAGGTCTGGTCTACTTCTTTTACCATCCGTACATATAACGGACCGATATGCATCCAGATAGAATCAGATTCATAATTTTTAAGGAACATTTCCTGCCAGATAAACCTAGAATGTTCCCGGTTGGAGGTATATTTTAAAGGAAAGGGCTGATCCAATTCAGCTTTCTGGATTGATTTAATGGCTAACTGCAGCATTTCCACATCTGTGATTACCCCCAACAGAAAGGGGAATACATTTGCATCCCCCGACACATATCTTTTTCTCTCTAAATCATCATAAAAATAAGACCCATTCCAAAAATTTTTGGAGATAAGTTCAGGGTAATTATAATTAACAAGGGGATTGTAGAGCTTCATTTTATCCAAATCAGAAGCCAATAAGGCTACCATACAATTATCATAACAAGAACTCCGGCGCAAAGCAAAATCTTTAATGGAAGAAAAATACTTATCCGATCTAACTAACCCTGTATTCCGATCCACAATCTCCTCAAAGTAATTCTTAATTTGTAGATTAAGAAAATCCTTAAAATCATAATATGGAAACTTGGCAATTCTAAGAGCATGTATAAACCAAGGTAAAGAATCTACTGCTTCTACCGGAAAATTGAAAGCCTTTCCGCCGGGAGTTAAGGTAGTAGTAACCTGTTTATATTTCCTAAATCTATTCATGGCATATCTTAAAGTCTGCTGAACCTCCTTATTATACCCTAATTTTAATAACGATTGTACACACCAGCCAAAATCTCGAGTCCAAAACTGAGGAAAATTTGTGGTAGAGGTTTGGAAAAATCGGCCATTCCAACAGTCACGAATTATTTTATGGCCTATTTCTTCCGCCGTTCCAGAATAATGTTTAGGAAACATCCGGCTCTTCCATCCTGATAGGAAAATTCTTGATCCTTGAGAAATATAATCCATTACCGTAGCCATGGAGTCTGATTAAAAGAAGAGATATAAAAAGATATCGTAGGAGAAGGAGATAATGGTAAGCATCAGAAGTATGACCTATACTAGACAATTACACTTTTGAAGTTAAATATTGTTAAATATAGAAAACATATATTCTACACATCACAATAATATTGTTTAAGTTCCTTACGCGCCCTATGAACTCTTGATGAAACTGTGCCAATTGGTATCTGCTCCATTTCCGCAATATCCTCATAGTTATAACCCTCCATTACTAAGATAATCGCCCTCTTAAAAGGGTTATTATCTGGGAATATCAAATCTAAATCTTTGTATACTTCTTCAGCTTCCATAGCCAATCCAACTATTTGTTCCGGAGTATAATTATGACAGCCGCCCTGACCAATACGTTCCATCGCCGGAAGTAAATTATTATGATCAAACTTAGGTTTAGAAATATCTAACGGAGTGTTATTGCTGCCCTGGTTGCTTCTCTTACGCATATAATTTACAGTAGTGTTATGAGCTATGCAATACACCCATTTTCTAAAATCAGTTCCTGGTTTGAACTGGTCTCTGACTTTAGCCGCAACTTTCTCAAACACATCTTGAGCCAAATCTTCCGCCAGAATAGTGTCGCCTAGCACTAAAGTTGAAATATATCGCCTTATCCCAGTAAAGTATTGTTTATATATTTCAGTAAAAGATCTTAATTCTCCTAGATCATTTATTTCTATCTCTAAAGGCCGCATCTACCTAAAATTCTTAGACTATTTTATAAATATTGTTAAAAATTAATTATAAATTGTTAACTTAATCTAGTTAAATCTATTCCTGAGTCTTTTATTATCTTACGCCCCCGATGCAGCCTGAGCAATACAGCATTCCGAGAAATGTTCATCAGTTCAGCAATTTCCTGGCAAGTATAACCCTGCAGCTCTAATTCTAGAGGTTCAACATAATCTTCCCAAGAACAACTTTTATAGGTACGGTCCTTAAAAATTGAATATATTCTAGAATTAAGCCGCTCTGCTTCCATTTTTTCCCCAACTAATTCTTCCGGGTTTTGATTATCTCTACTAGAATAACCAAGATTTTCTAAGTCCTGGACAAAATTATAATTATCTTGGATTAAACCGCTGAAGTTATAATTTGACCCATTAGCTGTATAGATTGTATCAAAACTAATATTATTATAACCGAGGTTGGATTTTTTACGCATATAAACAATTACTGCGTTCCTAGCAATCTTATAGACCCAACCTTTAAAATTTGTTCCAGGGGTGAATTTTTCTTCAGCCTTAGTCAAAACTTTAACAAAAACTTCTTGAGTTAAATCTTCAGCTACAGCTTCGTTATCCCAATTAGTTAATCTTAAGATATACTTATTTATATCAGAATAATATTCCCTATAAACTTCTGTAAAAGTTTTTACCGTGCCCAGGTTATTTATTTTCAATTCATCTTCTAGGCCCCTAGAGACTAACTTCGTAACCATAAGCCTAAATTTATAAACCATTTTATAAATGTTTGTAAATTAGGAAGGAAACAGAATCTAGCTATGCTTCAAACAAGTCTAATCCTTAACGCCGCTAACCGCCGAACCAAATCCTTCCAATTCAATTCTCTTGGCTAACTCATGTCCACCGGTTGCTATGATCCGACCTTGGCTGATAATGCTAACTTGGTCTGGATTTAAATGCTCTAAGAATCTTCCATAATGAGTTATTACTACTACTCCTATTGGAGAGTTTTTCTTAATCTGTAAAATATTTTCCGCCACCATTTTAATGCCATCTACATCTAATCCAGAATCTGTTTCGTCCAGCAAAGCATATTTGGCTTCCAATAATAACAATTGCAATATCTCCGATCTCTTTTTCTCTCCCCCAGAGAAACCTTCATTTAAGTAGCGTTTACCGAATGCTGGATCTAACCCTAAGAGGGCCATCTTTTCTTTCAATAAACTATTAAATTTTATTACCGAAATTTTTTCCCCGCGTAAACTATTCAATGCGCTCCGTAAAAAGTTGCTTATTGTAACCCCCGAAACAGAAGGTGGATTCTGCAACGATAAAAAAAGTCCAGCTTTGGCCCGCAGTTCAATTTTTTCAGTTGTTATATCTTTCCCATCTAAGATTATTCTCCCTTGAGTTATCTTGTAGCTGGGATGACCCATTATAGTATTAACCAAAGTTGATTTGCCAGATCCATTAGGGCCCATAAGAACGTGAATTTGACCCGGATTAAAAACTAAATTGATACCCTTAATTATTTTGGCACCCTCAACTTCTACATGCAGATCAATTATTTCTAAAGTCATTTTAAATTGTATTCTCCGCTAGCATTTTTTGTAAAGTAAATAATGGAAGTAAAGCACATTTTATTCGAGCTGGACTGATGGGTATACCTAACAATTTCAATACTTCCTCGGGAGTAAAATTATTAATTTCATCTCGACAACGGCCTTTGATCTCGTCCGTGAACAGAGAAGCTGCTGCCTGACTTATAACACATCCCCTGCCGGTGAAAGATATTTCTGAGATTCGGTCTTCAGCTAAATTCAAATATAAAGTGATTTCATCACCGCACACCGGGTTCAACTCCCGATGAGAAAAAGTATAAATCTCTAATTTACCATTATTATGAGGATTTTTATAATGATCCAAAACATTTTCCCGGCAAATTTCTTGCTCTTCAGATAAATCACCGCTTAATTCATAACCTTTAACTGAAGCAGCAACAATTTCTTCAATCACTTCAACTAATTTATCTATTTCCTCAGTTGAATTATATAAATAAAATGAAGCCCGGATTGTACCCGATAACCCTAAAGAATTTATCAGCGGCATAGCGCAATGATACCCGGCTCTAACGGCAATTCCCGCTTGATCTAAACTTTCCGCTAAGTCATGCGGGTGAATAATACCCTTATCACTATTGACCGTAAAAGAAAAGATTGAACCCCGGTTTACAGCTTCATTAGGACCAATGATATTAACCCCCTTAATTGCGGAAATTTTATCTAGGGCATGGGAAGTTAAATTGTCCAGGTGCCTTTTAATTTCAGTCATTCCAATTTGCTGTAAATATTTAATTGCTGCGGCTAAACCAATAGCTTGAGCGATTGGCGGAGTTCCTGCTTCAAATTTATAAGGCAGATCATTCCATTGGGCTGATTCAAAAGTAACTTCCTTAATCATATCTCCCCCCGCCAGGAAAGGTTCCATTCCTGCTAATAGTTCTTCTCGGCCATACAGTACCCCTATTCCAGTAGGCCCGCCCATCTTGTGCCCGGAGAAAGCCAAAAAATCACAGCCTAATTCTTTAACCTGTAGATTCAAGCTGGACGCGGTTTGAGCTGCATCCACGATCATCACAGCACCTACTTGATGCGCCAAATAAGCTAACTCCTTAACTGGATTAATAGTACCCAGCACATTAGACAGGTGAGTTACTGAAACAATTTTAGTCTTAGAACTAATCATCTGTTTAGCCTCTTCCATATTCAACCGGTAGTCAGCAGTGATGGAGATATATTTTATAGTCAATCCTTTACGTTTAGCTAATTGCTGCCAAGGAACAATATTGCTGTGATGCTCCATCACCGTAAGTACTATTTCATCCCCCGGCATTAAATTATGACCTAATGAATAAGCGAGCAAATTCAAACCTTCAGTGGTTCCTTTAGTAAAAATAATTTCGGAGAATTTAGCACCAATGAATTTAGCAACTGTTTCCCTAGCTTCTTCATAATCTAAGGTAGCTTTTTGAGATAATTGGTAGGTACCTCGATGAACATTAGCATTATTTTTACGGTAAAAATTTTCCAAAGCAGCTAATACAACCGCCGGTTTTTGAGTAGTTGAACTACTATCTAAGTAAATTAGATGGGGATGCTGCTGTAATAAAGGATAATCTTGTCGAAGCATTTTTAGTAGTAACCTTGTAAATCAATTGACAAATCAACTGACGCTTCCCTCCATTTCTAATTCAATCAACTTGTTTAATTCTACTGCATACTCTAACGGCAGCTCTCTAACAATTGGTTCAATGAACCCGGATACCACCATCTTAACTGCTTCTTCTTCACTCAACCCCCTGCTTTTAAGATAAAATATGGTCTCTTCACTAATCTTGCCCACCCTTGCTTCGTGAGCCGCATCCACTTCGTTATTTTCAATTTTTAGGATAGGGATAGTATTAGAAACAGATAAATCATCAATTAATAATCCATCACAGACTACGCTGGTAGTGGAATTCTTAGCCCCAGGAGTTATCTGGACTAAACCTCGATAACTAGATATTCCTCCATCTCGGCTTATACTTTTGGAAGTTATGGTTGAGGAAGTATTGGGGGCCAAATGAATTACTTTTGCTCCTACGTCTTGAATTTGATCTTTGCCGGCAAAAGCAATACTTAAACTGTCCGAACGGGATCTTTCTCCACGCAAAATTGAACTGGGATATAACATCGTCACTCCGCTGCCCATATTACCCGAAACCCAGATCATAGTCGCATTTTTATCCACAATAGCTCGTTTGGTGTTTAAATTGTAAACGTTCCGGCTCCAATTTTCTATGCTGGTATAGCGCATCTTAGCATTATCTTTAACAAATATTTCTACACAACCCGCGTGTAGAGATTGGGTTGAATAACGTGGTGAACTGCATCCTTCAATATAATGCAGCTCCGCACCCTCATCAATAATAATTAATGTGTGTTCAAATTGCCCTCCTTTTTGAGCATTCATCCTAAAATAAGCCTGAAGTGGCAGCTCTACTTTAACCCCTTTAGGCACATAAATAAAAGTACCGCCGCTCCATACTGCTCCATGCAGCATAATAAATTTATGATCATTTATGGGGATGCAGGAAGTCATAAAATAATTTTTAACTAAATCTGGAAATTTTTGCAGAGCTACATCCATATTTTCAAATATAACTCCTTGATCCTGTAATTTTTTTTGCAGATTATGGTAGACTATAGAAGAATCATATTGTGCTCCTACCCCGGCTAAAGACTTTTTCTCCGCTTCCGGTATACCCAGTTTATCAAACGTGTTCTTTATTTCTGGAGGAACTTTATCCCAATTATCCGTTTCCTGGGCATTGGGATCAGCAAAGTAGATAATGTTATCCAATTCCAATTTTTTTAAGCTTGGACCCCAATTAGGCAGGGGTGTTTTTAGATACAACTTTAACGCTTCCAATCGTTTAGCCAGCATCCATTCGGGTTCATTCTTGGTCTTAGAAATTAGCCGGACAATTTCCTCGTTAATACCCGGCTGAGCCATAAATTTTGATTTGTGCTCATCCGCTTGGTCATACAATTCTCGATTGATAGTAATGCTCATTTATATCCCCCCGTTAGGCAACCAATCTCTTGTGGTTCACAATGTTCCGGCAGATCCGAAAATTGATGATGTATCTGGCAGAGGACTTTAGTTTCCCTAAAATGCTGTAATAAACGCTGGGTTTCCCGTAAATAGCTTAATTTATCTTTTAATAGGGAAACCGATTTCCTTATTTCGGCTACTGCCTTTTCATTAAATTCTATCCTATGCCCCCGTTTATTGCTGGTATATTGAGAGATGGTAGCAGTTTTTATACCTAACAGCTCTGCAATATCTTTTTGTTTCATCCCTTGCTCTTTTAAGAACAAAGCTATATATCTACGCATAGTAGGAATTAAGTAAAAGGTCTCAATTTCCTGGGGCAATAAGAGCTTGTTAACCATAGTTAACTAATTTTAGGGTTATTATATAAATATTATGGAAGAAAAGGATAATTTCTTAGCCAGGTTAATTTTAAATAGGACCTAATATAATCTCACCACCATGATCCTAACCGAAGTGATCGAGAAAGGGACAGATAGATTTGGAATAACCGAAGATGGATTAGCTGTTAGACTAGAACATTTTGCCAAAGGAAAACTAACCGTCTTTCGAGAGCAAGGCAACCCTTATGCCAACCTTGAATCTAACTGCCGGGAAGGCGTAAATTTTTATTTTCATTTAGGTCTACCGGAAATGGCTGGAAACAAAATTATACAGCAATTTGAGATTTACCGCGGCACGCCAGTCTGTTTAAGAAAAACTAGGTTGGAAAGTTATTAAAAATAACCTATTCTGACCAAAAGTTTTAAAATTATAAAATTTAATCACCCCCTTATGTCTAATCTTGAGCAAGAAATGTTCCGGCGGATGAAGCCCTGGCCGATAACTGCCCAGATTCATTCTCCCAGTGAATTGATGAATACTACTGAAGTCCACTATTCTTTATTCAGCTTCTTATATCAAAAAACCCAGGAATTGTATCTGCAAATACCTAGACGCAAGAATGGACAAGATTCTTTTATTCATCCTTTAAATGTAGTCCTAAATCTTAAACTAGCTAAAGTAAATGATCCCCTTACTATCTGCAGCGGATTGGTCCATGATTATGTAGAAGAATTAGTAGATATTTATAAAAGAGAGAATAAGCTTACTGAAACAGGTCCCAACATTAAATTATTGGATGAATATGAGCTGAAATTATTTTCTAAACTTGCCCAGGAAATAGATTTATTCTGCCGGGAAAATAACCTGCCCTATCCCCAAGAGATTATTGACTTGGTAAAGATCTTAACTCGCCATAAACGGGATTTTTATTATCAATCCATTGCTAATATATTCAATACTAAAAATAAAAAAATAAAAGAAAAAGCAATCCAAATAAAATTGGCGGATAGATTGCATAATATTTTATCTCTGGAATGTTTCAATGAACAGGAAAGAATTTATCAGTGTTTTAAGAATATATTTATCCTAAACAACGTCAAAAAGTATTTATTAAAAGAATATGGAGTAAAAGTTTTCCAACCGGGGAAAGATAATCCCACTGAACGGCTGTTTAACAAATGTTGTAAAGCTACCTACAGCGCCTTCTTGGATTTATCCAGCCAATGCGGAAAAAAAGTTGAACCAGAAGTTAGGGAGATGCTGCAGCTGGCTTTCAAAAAATACGCTTTGGAAATGTCGGGCATGTGGGTAGTTACTAGAGTGGATAAAAATGAGGTTCATCCTTTAAGGTTGTTCCAGGGAGTTGTCCGGAAATATGATAAAATCCTGTTCCGTGAATTTGATAAATTTAAAGAGGCGGTGCAGAGGGATAGAGATTATATCGCTTTATTTTTTGGAGATTATAATTTAAATCTCCAGCAGATTGATAATTTAATTGACTACAAGGATGCTTATGCTATGAAAGAAGTGGTGGCTTATTTGCTGTATAAGCACGATTATGTAATTGGAAAATTTTTAAGTTCCGATCTTTCAGCTAAGGGAAGGATTTGAGTTTAGTAAAAAAAAAAATTAAATTAAAAATATCCGCTTATAATTCTCCCAAATTTTATCCGCCGCCTCTTTCTCCGAAATCCCCTTGATTTCCGCAATCTTTTTGATTGATTCAACAACAAAAGAAGGTTCATTTCTAGTGTCTAAAAAAGGACTTAAATAAGGAGCATCTGTTTCAGTAAGCAGTTGTTTAATATCCACTATTTTCACCAAAGTCTGAAAACTATGTGATCTCAAAATATTAGGAGGTATAGAAAAAAAATGGCCTAAATCGGCGGCTTTACGAATTAAACTTTTTTTACCAGAAAAACAATGGTTGATTACTGGAACATCATGATGTTTAATTTCTTGCTCCAGTATTTCTAGACATTCCTGTTCTGCTTTACGCGAATGAATAACCAGCGGTTTATTTATTTTGATGGCAAAACGAATAATTTTACGGAAATTTTCCGCCTGCTGATAATAAGTTTTTTCTTTTTCTGCCCAATGAAAATCCATCCCCACTTCCCCAATGGCAATTATGTGCTGTTTATTTTTTTCGATGAATTTAAACTCCGCTTCCAAGTCAATGGGCACAACCTGCCGGGGAAGTCCAATCTCCGCTTCGGCCATCCCTAAGGCATCGATGGGATAAATACCTAAACTGGCTTTAATCAGGGGGTATTTTTTAGCTAAGGACAGAACTTCTTTGTTGGAAACTGGATTAACTCCTGATACTAGCAGCGCTTTACATCCGGCTTTTTTGGCTCTTTCCAGCACCTCATCTAAGTCTGGTTTGAATAGATCGTGGTTCAAATGACAATGGACATCCACCAGGTTCATGGGAAAAGAGGTAAGTATAAAGATTTATAAATTGTATGGAGATGTTTTAAAAAAGAAGCACATTTCTGCTTGAATTATGAAGGAATTAGATTTTATTGCTACTTATATGATAGATTCACCCTTCACCAATTCGTACCTTATGATAATCCTCATGGCCTATCCCTGAACGAATCTAAAGGAAAGCTATCCTTTTAACCCCTGATTTTGTATTCACTACGTAGTTAATAATTACTGAAAGGTTTATAAATTAGGCTTATTTTAAGGTTAAAAAGGCTTAAATAAATACCATGAGGCAATTTAATACTAGATATGGGACAATAGATATCTCTGAAGGGATACTAGTTGAAGAAGAGGAAAACCTAGGAATAAATTTATTTCCCAAAACTGGCAAAAGTGGAAGGAGAGCAGAACAAAGAATCAGAGAAAACTATTGGGAAAGAGAGATAGCCTTACTACAGTTATTTAGTTTTTATCTTGAAAGCTCCACTAATCATCATCCACGATCACCTCGAATGTTGGATGCTCATGGCGAGGTTATAGCTGGAGTATGGGTTTATTATGATAATACCGAAGCTAGACCAGTGCAAGAGTGGCTAGATGAACATAAAGAAAATCATGATGCCTTGTATTTGCTGGTCTGCAATGCAAAGGGAAATATCCCCCAGCAGCTGCCAGAATCCTATATAATATTACCCCATGAACTAATCAGCCAATACGGACTGCTTACAGAAATAGAAAAATTAACTTCGATTAGAATACCCCAACTAGGGATAAGATAAAATGAACCCCTACAAACATAAACACGCCCAGTACGCACCTAAAGAATGCCTGACTCTAGATGGTCATCCTACTATTAAAGGTTATGACTTCGAACAAGGTTTGGAATTTAAACAATTCCTGAAAGCTTTGAACCAAACAGGTTTTCAAGCCACTAATTTAGGAGAGGGAATTGAAATTGTTAAATCGATGCAGCGGGAAAAAGCCACTATCTTCCTTTCTTTCACTTCCAACCAAATAAGTTCAGGTAATAGAGAAATAATCAAATTTCTGGTTAAGCATAAAAAAGTAGAAGTTATCGTAACTACTGGCGGAGCAATAGAAGAAGACCTAATGAAATGCCTGAAACCGTTTGTTGTAGGTCAATTTGATGTTCCCGGAAAGATGCTGTTTGAGAACGGAGTAAATAGAATTGGCAATATTTTTGTCCCCAATGATCGCTATGCTTACCTGGATAAATTCATGCAGAAAATATTCCCTCAAATATATCAACAGCAAAAAGAGGACGGAAAAGTGTTATGTCCTTACGAACTAAATCGTATTTTAGGAGAAGCCATCAACCATCCCGATTCTTTCCTCTATTGGGCGGCCAAAAATAATATACCAGTATTCTGCCCCGGTATAATTGATGGTGCGTTGGGCGACTTAATGATGTTTTTTAAACAAAGCCATCCTGATTTTTTACTGGATGTGAGTAAAGAAATGGTAGAAATAACCAAAATTGCCTTAAATGCTGAGAAGACGGGAGGAATAATCCTAGGCGGCGGGATAAGCAAACATTTCACCTTGAATGCCAATATTTTACGGGAAGGATTTGATTATGCCGTATATATTAATACCGGGCAGGAATTTGATGGTTCAGATTCTGGAGCCCGAGTGGAAGAAGCCATCACCTGGGGGAAAGTTAAAGCCACTGCACCTAATGTAAAAATTAATTGTGACGCCACGATTGCCTTTCCCTTATTAGTGGCCGGATGGCTGGTGGGGGAATAATAAAATGAATTATACGCCCTTGCCGCCAGTAGAGGAAGTTACCCAACACTTTAGTAGATCGTTAGTAGTTGAAGAAAAGTATACTACTCGCGTTTATAAAGTACGATGCGGTTCAGAATTGTTCGTACTAAAATTTAGTTCTGATCCTATATTTAAACCAAGAATTAGTTTAGAGGGAGAGGCCTTAGAACTAATTAAGGGCCTAAGGACCGTGCCAAAATTAATAGATAGATTTGAAGACGGAGAATTAACGGCCATCCTTAAAAGCCATATGGCTGGGGAAGTATTAAAAGAATATAGCTATACTACCAATAATTTTGGTGATAAATGCATGCTGCCAATCAGGAAAGAAGAAGCATTACAAACAGTAATTACTATTCATGCTCGTGGAGTATCTGCCTTGGATTTACATTGCGGCAATGTTCTAATTCATAATGGACAAATAAATTTATTTGATTTTGATTCCTGTATATTAAGTGATAGGACAGCCTCAGAGATTTTTGAAGAAGAAAAAATAGTTGATTTTTTAAGATTAAATGAACTATTAAATCAACTGTCAGGATCAAAAAACAAAAGTAATTCTCTCTACAAATATATTATTTAGGCATATTAAAAAAAACTTAGCAAGGTGTAAACCAATCTCCACAATGACCCATAATTATCCCCAAAACCCAAATTTAATAGAACTGGCTCAATCCATAGCTGACAAAATAGATCCCGGATTAAAAGTGGTAGAACATTATTCTAATACCCAAGCTTATCGAGTTATCAAAGATGATGATACTTATATACTTAAGATAGATAAAGCCGCCAATAGATATATTGATACTGAAATCACCGCATTACGGCGTCTGGCAGACTTACCTAAAATACCCAATCTAATAGATGTTTATATGGATAAATCTGAACAATATAATTGGCTGCTAAGAGAAAATGTAGAAGGTAAATTATTTGCTGAATATATTAATTGGTTTTATCAGCCAGAGCATGATCCCGTTTTTGTGCAGAAAGATGCTGGAAAAGAATTCAAAAAATTGGTTAAACAAATCCACCGGCGCGGAGTATGCAGATTAGACCTGCATGTTGACAATGTAATCATTGACCGGGACGGTTATCTCTGTTTGTTTGATTTCAACAGCAGCTACATTGTTTCTTGGCTCTCGGTATATTTTAGAGCTGATTCTCCTCGGCCTGAGGATCTTAAGGAGATGATGGGTTTTTTAAAAATGTTAAAAGCTGAGCGGGGGCAAGCCCCCCACAATAGTTAATAATTAAATCCTAGAATTCTTCCACCAATAAATTTCTTCTAATTTTACACTAATTTTCTTAAATGATAGATTATAAGTGTCTCCTTCTAAAATATTCTTTGGAGCAAAAGCTTCTACAATTTCTTCAACCGACAATTTGGATAGAGGCCGGTCAAAAATTACTGCACGGTTATAATAAGCTAGGGGAGGAAAAACAGTATCATCCAGTTGAACAATTAAAGCTTGTGACTCTAAATCAGAACAAGCAAATTTAAAGCCGTTAAAATATCTTACAACGTGTGAATCTGATGGTATCAAACCTAATTGTACCGCCAA
This sequence comes from Candidatus Nanoarchaeia archaeon, assembly GCA_035289845.1. Classification (GTDB taxonomy): domain Archaea; phylum Nanobdellota; class Nanobdellia; order Woesearchaeales; family GW2011-AR9; genus DATDWB01. The sequence goes on from DATDWB010000048.1 coordinate 36,563, forward strand.
AGACACAGTATAAACCCCTTGTTCAATCATTGTTACCACTATTATATTAAAAATTGCAACTATTTTAAATTTTACAATATTAAAAAATCATACAAAAAAAAAGGTAAAAAATGAAAAGCCATACATAGGTTGGTACATCTTAATTGCGAACGTTAGTAAGCGCATGCTGAATACCTCGTTGCCTTGGTACTTACACACCGCTTCTATCAAACCGCTGTTATTGCGGTGTTCTAAGGTGTCTCTTTTCAAGGTGCACTTCGTGCTTAGATGCTTTCAGCACTTATCACTTATAGCGTAGCTGCCCGGCATAATACCTTGTCAGATAACCGGTAGACCAGAGGCTACGAACCCTCGTTCCTCTCGTACTAAAGGATCCTTCCTTTCAGACACCCAACACTCCCAGTAGATATCAAACAAACTGCCTCACAGCGTTCTGAACCCAGCTCACGATCCCTTTTAATGGGTGAACACCCCCACCCTTGGCAGCCAACAGAAACCGCAGGTTTCTGTGAGCTTACCTGCGGTAAATTCTGCACCGCCAGGATAGGAAGAGCCGACATCGAAGTAGCAAACCGCGCCGTCGATCAATTCACTTGCGTTCGTGACTTATCGCCACGGGCGCTAAGTATGAACTCTCGGGCGCGACAACTCAGTTATCCCCGGAGTAACTTTTCAGTCATATCTGGCCCTCATTAAGAAGGCTCAGATGTTCGCTAGGCCACGCTTTCGCGTTTGGAGTTCGTTATGTTTGAAATCCAATCAGGCTGGCTTTTGCCCTTACACTCAACTCCGGATCATTAGCTTTACCGCTAAGACCAGTCCCATCGGTAAATGATTCTAAACCGGATGAGCCAACCATTGGGCGCTATTGATATCTTTTCAACAGCGTGCCACCCCAGCCAAACTGTCCACCAATCGGTGTCCCTCCCGAAGGAGGTTAGTGATATAGCCTCTGAAAAGTGGTGTTACATTAACGCCTAAGTCACTAACTGACGTCATTGACTTCAAACAGCTCCCACTTACGCTATATAACAAAAACCACACCACAACGACAGGCTACAGTAAAGTTTCACGGGGTCTTCGCTTCCCACTGGAAGTCCCTGGCCTTTGCACCAGGATTAGAGTATTCAGGAGAATCTAGTTTGGGACAGTGGCGATCTCGTTATACCATTCATGCAGGTCGTCATTCAAACGACAAGGCATTTCGCTACCTTAAGAGAGTTATAGTTACTCCCGCCGTTTACCAGCTCTTCACCCCGTTGAAACGAAGCTTAAAGTACTGGCACTGGGCAGATATCACCTTCTATACAAAGCTTTACAGCATAGCAGAAGGTTAAGTTTTTGTTAAACAGTCGGACCACCTTTGTTACTGCGCCCTGAAATCGCACCCAAATGGATACGAATGCAGGGATCCCTTATACCTAAGATACAGGACTAATTTGCCGAATTCCCTAAACTAGATTAAACTCTCACATCTTAGGCTTCTCACCTAGGGGCACCTGTGCCGGATCTGGGTACGGTTGTCTCAGATCTATCTTCATTCCCTTTTCAAGGACTCCAGAAATCAGCTAAACAGACCATAGGCCTGCTGTTCTAAGGTTTAATCACGTTCTCATCATTACGATACTCCCGTCATTTATCCTTATTAACACATAAGACAAAATGTGTTAGCCTATTCAAAAGCGTCAGAAATGAAGCTGGTGTTGCCACATATACTGAAACAGTAGTGGAATATTAACCACTTTCCCTTTCTAATTACTCAGATAAGAGATCAATTAGGACCGACTAACCCTTGGCTGATTTGCATTGCCAAGGAACCCTTGCCCTTACGATGACGGAGACTCTCACTCCGCTAAGATCCTACTATCACCAGGATATTCATTCCTTCCAGGTCCACACCTCCTCATGGAAATGCTTCTGCCCTAGAAGGACGCCTGTCTACACCCGCTCGCGCGGTCTATGGTATCGGCAGTCAACTTAGACCCGTCAATCTTCAGGACTCACGACCTCAACGAGTAAGCTGTTACGCACTTTTTAAAGGGTGGCTGCTTCTAAGCCAACCTCCTCGCTGTCTAAGATCACGAATACCTTTTACCCTTTATCACTTAGTTGACATTTAGGGGCCTTAACCATAGTCTGGGTTGTTCCCCTCTCGGAAGTCAAGTTTACCCCAAGACTCCCTGCTTCCCGAAATCTGTGATGTTGAAGCATTTGGAGTTGGACAAGGAACCGACAAGTTTCCCCGCCTTAATTCCCTATCCGTAGCTCTACAACCTCAACTATCTCCTTCGAGACTTGACTAAGGTCAATTTCGACAGGAACCTGCTATCGCCGAACTCGATTGGCTTTTCACCCCTATTCCCAAGTCAGAAAAACACTTGCTCGTAGAACTTCTTCAGGCCTCCACGGAGTTTTACCCCCGCTTCACCTTGCTCAGGAATAGATCGCCCGGTTTCAGGTCAGACCCAAGTGACTCGAGGCACTTTCATACCTCCCCCCTCGTAAACTGCGGGGTTATCGCTTTCGCTGTGGATTCCCTTAAGGGTTATCCTCGCCACTTAGGCACACTCCCTGGCACTTTATTCGAAAAGCACGTTAGAACTCCGAAGAGCCCTAACAAACTATAACTACTAGATTTCAGAATCTTTTAACTCCCTGTCAAGGGTTCTTTTCAACTTTCCCTCACGGTACTGGTTTTCTATCGGATTCGGAACGTATTTAGTTTTAGGGGTTAATGCCCCCCATATTCCCGCCCCATTTTCAAGGGACAGTACTCAGGATACTTCCTAGACCCATTTTTCTTCCCTTACGGGACTTTCACCCTGTAACGTGTTTCATTCCAGAAAACTTCAGGTCGAAAAATAGGTGGAAAGGGAAGTCCATAACACCACATCTCCATTGCATTACTGCAACAGATTCAGTTTGAACTGCACCGCTTTCTCTCGCTGATACTAACGGCATCTCTATTGATTTCTTTTCCTGCGGGTACTAAGACGCTTCAATTCCCCGCGTTCCCTGACCCCAAAGGGTCCATAAGAGAGAAGACTCATTCGGAAATCTCCGGTTCAAAATTTACATTCAATTCGCCGGAGCATATCGTAGCTTGTCACGTCCTTCATCGGCGTACCGAACCAAGTCATCCATCTAGTAGCGTACTATGTAAAGACTTACGTCTTTAGGTGAAGTAACCTCCGTTGAGAACAGAGATTACTATCAACCTAAGATGTACCAACCTATGTATGGCTCATCAATATGAAAACATATCTTACCTTAGCCGCCAAGAACTTACGTTCTTGAAGACTTTTTCCCGTCATTCCACAGAGGACAAACAGGAACATTTTTCCACACGGAAAAGTGGACCCGTCGGGATTTGAACCCGAGACCCCCTGCTTTCTATGACGTTAACTAATCTTTCACGTTCTTTTTTTAACGCATGCAAGGCAGGTGCTCTCCCACTGAGCTACGGGCCCAGTAGAGTTTTTCTAACATTCCTTCTAAAAATGCTGGTTGTTAGTTTTATTCTTGCTGTTTTTCTTATATTCTCTTATCTTCCATTCATCTTTAGGAATAAATTCCCACAGATCCTATGAAAATATGAAAAAAAGGAGGTGATCCAGCCGTAGGTTCCCCTACGGCTACCTTGTGACGACTTAACCCACCTCACCAAATCTGGGTTTGATACAACTAAAAGCTGGATCTCACCCAAACCCAACTCGGTTGGTTTGACGGGCGGTGTGTGCAAAGAGCAGGGACATATTCACCGGACCGTGATGAAGTCCGATTACTAGGAATTCCGTTGTCATGAGGGCGAATTACAGCCATCAATCTAAACTAAGATAAGGTTTAGAGGTTTAGCTTCGCCTTTCGGCGTTGCAGCCCATTGTCCTTACCATTGTTGCGCGCGTGTAGCCCAGCAGATTCGGAGCATACAGACCTACCGTGGCCCAAACCTTCCTCCCTGTTTCCAGGGCAGTCTCCATAAGGTGCGCAGTCATCCTAAAGGACCTGCTTGCAATTATGGATATGGGTCTCGCTCGTTACCTCACTTAAGAGGACACCTTACGGCACGAGCTGACGACGGCCATGCACTACCTCTCGGCTCGTTAGGTAAGACCTTTAACCTGACCTTCATTCTGCCGTCGCTGCTGGTGAGATTCTCTGCGTAGAGTTAGATTAAACCGCACGCCGCACTCCTTGTGGTGCTCTCCCGCCAATTCCTTTAAGTTTCAGCCTTGCGACCGTACTTCCCAGGCGGTGAACTTAATACCTTCGCGTCGACACTGCGTATCCACGAAGAATACACAACATCTAGTTCACAGCGTTTACAGCTAGGACTACTCGGGTCTTTAACTGGGTTAATGTCTTTGATTATTTTTCGATTTTTGTTTAGTATTTTTTTATTGAACAAACCAACAAAAACCATAAGCAAAAACCCCAGAATCTAATCCGGTTTGCTCCCCTAGCTTTCGTCCCTCACCGTCAGACCCGTTCTCGTTAGGCGCCTTCGCCACAGGTGGTCCTCCGGAGATTATAGCACTGTAAAAGTGCCAGACACTTTTAGTATGCCTGACAACATATTTTACCGCTCCCTCCGGAATACCCCTAACGCCTCCCGGTCCCTAGACAAACAGTATCTCAAGCACGCCGTTTTGTTAAGCGCAACGATTTCACCCAAGACTTTTTTATCCGGCTACGAACGCTTTAGGCCCAATAAATGTGATTGCCACTTGTGGCGCAGGTGTTACCGCGGCGGCTGGCACCCGTCTTACCCACCACTTATTCGCCAAGCTATTTACACTTGACAAAAGCCCATGCAATGCATGAGCACTAGGAGTTCCCTTATCGCACTTGCGTACATTGTAAAGTTTTCGCGCCTGCTGCACCCCGTAGGGCTAGGGCCAGTGTCTCAGTGCCCTTCTCCGGGCTACCTCTTTCAAGGCCCGTACTGATCAATGGCTTGGTAGTCCGTTACACTACCAACTACCTAATCAGCCGCCAACTCATCCTTAGGCATTGCTTTTGAGCAAAAGAACATTCCAGTATAATTTACTTATCCGGATTTAAGCCCAGTTTCCCAGGGTTATTCCGGACCTAAGGGCAGATTATTGACGTGTTACTGAGCATTCAGCCTGTGTCTCCGAAGAGACCCTCCGACTTGCATGGCTTAATCGAACTCCCATAGCAGCAATCTCCCGCAGGATCAACGGGAATTGTTTAACGATCCTGTATTTGTATGGTCATAAAGCTGTACTTATTAGAATTTATCGTCCAAAATATTTTTGGATCACCCTATTCACACTCAAGGTTAATTGAGCATACATTTTGTTTATACTTTGAGAAAGTAAGTTATTTATAAAGGTTTCTATTAGTTTGAAGTTTAATTAGTTTGACTAGTAGAAAAGTGATTATAAATTATAACATTTAGACATTACATAATTAAAATAGACGACCACTTTAACTACTTATTCAACAACCAGAGATTGTAAAGATAATCATTAGGATCTCAAAATATATTTCTAAAAACAAGAAAAAGGCTAAAAAACATCAAAAAGGAAAAAAACCTAGCTAGCTTGAATCTTTCGTCTACGTTTGGCCTTTTTTATTTTCTTACGCTGCCACTTCCAGCGCATTTGGCCTTTTTTCTTCCAACGTCGCGAGCTTCGTTTCATATTTTTCAATGGAGAAGGGAGTATTTTATAAAGGTATCGAAAATTCTGTTGAATTTTTGGGTGTCTAGGTTAATTGGATTTTTGGGACCTCCCCAAAACTTTGTTTTTGCTAGGTATTGGAGATTAGGTGAATTAACAGAAGACTTAGAAGCCTTTTCCCAAGCAATGCTAAATAAAAAAATTGGCTACACCATTAAAACAAAATTAGGAAGTAATACTTTACCTTAATCACTTCCCTTCTCAAAATTTACCTCGTCATCGATCTCGAATGATTCGGCAACTTTACCAAAGCACGGATGAAAGTCTTTTGCACACTCTAGTTTTGGTTTTGGTATGACCCTAATAGCGTTATTTTTATTGACCACAAAGCGCCAACCACCGGGTGTTTCAGGATGGTCTTTCAGGAAATCATAGAGTTCATATCCTAATTGTTCCATAAGTCCAGCAGAGCGATTTGGATCAAGGTTAAGATAAAGGTAGAAAGTTTCCTGCACTGACGCTGCTAAAATATAATCCGCGGTGATAACAACAGCAGCAGAAGCGTTTATATTATTTAATCCCTTAGAGTAATTCGCCAGTGCCGCATAGATTTGTCTGCCAAATTTTTTTCGCTCATAATCAGGGATTGGTTGACGTTGTGGTTCTGAAGAAGTGTCTGCATCGTGGGCATCGAAACCAAAATGTTTCGTCATGTCTTCTAAAAGTGATTCGTGTTGTTGCACATCTTCAACAGAAAATTTTGGTTCTTCTGATTGTACTACCGCTTGATGGTATAAATCCATGACTCCTGGACTAGGCAGGTACCAGCTCTCGGCAATCCATTCTAAAAACTGTAGACTATTCATAGAAAAAAATAGATTTTGGGAGAGATAATAAGTTTTGTGTTCTGAAAGGCAGTTTTTGAAAGAAAGAGCAATCTTTAAATAAACCAATTAGGTTCTCAATTTATGGATTTCGACCAATTAATAACCCTCTTTGAAAAGCTGGAAAAAACTTCCTCCGGCAACAGTCTGCGGGAAATCCTAGCTGAATTTTGGAAAGAAATCCCAGTCGAGGATATTGCCAAGATTTCTTACCTCACTCTAGGACAAATAGCTTCCCAGTATGAAGACGTGGTATTGGGAATGGCCGAAAAAATGGTGGAAAAAGCTATTGCCGCCGCTTCCGGGATGGAAGCTGCTAAAGTGCGCCAGATTTTACAGCAAGAAGGCGACATTGGTTTGGCTGCGGAAAAAATATTGCACCAAAAACCCCGCACTTTAATTCCGGTGGGAAAATTAACTGTCCCAGAACTATTTAACAAATTACATAAAATTGCCGCTATGTCCGGAAGCGGATCTCAAGATCAAAAAATAAATTTGGTAGTCGCTATGCTGCAAAAATGTTCTCCCACTGGAGCAAAGTATCTTTCCCGGATTGTACTAGGAACGCTGCGCCTAGGAGTAGGAGACATGACTGTATTAGATTCTTTAGCCCTGGCTTATACTGGAGACAAGAAAAATAAAGTGGAGTTGGAAGCAGCATATAATATCTGCCCCGATGTTGGGGTCATTGCCGAAACAGTTGCTAGAAAAGGATTGAAAGGATTAGCCAAAATTGAAGTTCACGTCGGCCGTCCAATTAAGATGATGCTGGCCCAAAGGGTAAAGCTATTGGAAGATCTGCCTAAAAAAATGCCGGGAAAAATTGCCGTCGAAGGAAAATATGATGGAGAGAGAGTTCAGGCGCACAAGGATAAGAAAGGCAAAATTACCCTCTTTTCCCGTCGATTAGATGACATCACCCAACAGTTTCCAGACCTAGTCAAGTATCTAGAAAAACAGATCAAAGCTAAGGAATATGTAGTGGAAGGAGAAATTGTAGCAATAGACTCTAAAGGTAAATTGCTTCCCTTCCAGACTTTAATGCAGCGGCGGAGGAAGCATGATATTGAAGAGTACATTAAAAAAATTCCAATCCAAATTAAGATTTTTGATGCCTTGTACCTTAATGGCAAATCTTTACTAAAACAACCGTATGAAAAACGCTGTGCCCAATTGGAAAAAGTAATGTCTAAAAGCGAGCAGGTAGTAATGGCTGAGAAAATAGTAACAGACGATATTGAAAAAATCGACCAATTTTTTAAACAGAAATTGAAAGAAGGCGAGGAGGGAATTATTGCTAAATCTTTAAGCGGCGAATATCAGGCCGGAACTAGAGGCTGGAACTGGATTAAATGGAAAAAAGATTACGCTCAAGAGATGGTAGACACCTTTGATCTGGTAGTTGTCGGCGCCTATTACGGCCGAGGCCGGCGCAGCGGAACGTATGGCGCTTTGTTATGCGCTGCCTATAATGATATAGAAGATTCCTTTGAAACGGTTTGTAAACTTGGTACCGGGATGACTGATGAAATTTTAGAAGAATTGCCCCGCTTGTTGAAGAAGTATAAAGTGGAGAAGAAGCCCGCCCGAGTGAAGGTTAAGAAAGAAATGGAACCGGAAGTGTGGTTCGAACCTAAAGTGGTGGTGGAAGTATTGGCTGCTGAAATAACCACTAGCCCATTTCATACCTTGGGATTAGCTTTACGTTTTCCCCGGTTTATTAAATTACGAGAGGACAAGAAAGCGGAGCAGGCTACCACAAGTGAAGAATTCAGGGAGATGAAGTGATTAATTTTTAAAAAAATGTTGAAAAATATTCCAAGATAAAATAGTAAATCCAACTAATTTTAGTGCACCATCTTAAACCCGCGATAAAAAGCAATAGCCTTAAGGCATATCTCTTTAGCCTGCTCTAGTTTGGGCTGAAAAACGGCATATAATTCAAGATTGTACTCTCCAACACGGAATTCAAACTTCTCAATAAATTTTAAGGTAGATTCGGAGTTGGGGAGAAATTTATTTTTAAATTCTAGTCCCACCATTGGATTTTGGTTTAATATTTGCTCAAAAGATTTAGCCAAGCCCAATTCACCCTCCACTCTGCCGGCAGCCAGTAAAGCCGCCCCATAATCGTCTATTATTTTTTTCTCTGTTCGATCCATTCTTATTTAGGATAAGTGAATAGTTTATAATAATTTTTGTTTTGGACCAATAACTAAACTAACAATTACCCTGTTTTTGGTTCCTGCAAAGTTATTGAGATACTTAACAAATCCTTTTATACCGCTTCGCTTTACGATAGTCAGGGTATTTGGTTTTAAGGGTATAGGAAAATAATTTCCTTTTCCATCCACATAAATAACTGATCCCCCCCAAGAAGTATCCCAACCCTCAGTGCAATCCAAGATCAGGTCATAAGTATTATCCCTGTTTTTAGAATCATTGAGGATAGTATAATCCCGCCCGGAAAAGGAATAAGCTGCTGCCGTAACCGATTTAACCGATTTTCTCACGACCCCAGAAATGAATTCTAAAATGGATTTAGTGTTGAAGAGTTTAGTTAAAGCCGGAGACTTTCCAACAGAATAAGAATGGGTCAGAGGATTTTTTTCCGGCTTAAATTTTAATTGGTGTAGTTCTTGTTTAATTTTTGCATAATCCTGCACAGAGAAAAAATCATGCAAGGTAACTTGAAAAAAGGTACTACCACTAGAGACCTCAGTTTTAGATTTATCAAACGAAGCCTTTACCAGTTCTAATTTAGACCAATAAGCTTTATTTACCATGAAACCACCCGCTTAAAGCAATCCGTAATTTGCCAGTTAATACTTCTTCTACTTCATGAAAAGATTTAGAAGTAACTTTAAAGATAACCAACCGATTAAATTGAGGTTGAATTCTTTCAGATACCTCAGTAGGATTATTATTCTTAGAGTTATACAACGCCAATGCTCCACCTTCGGTATTATTTAAGGTGGAAAGATAATAAATAAAAGCCAACTTCCGTCCCTCCAATTGATCATCATGGGGCAGAAGATGATGGGTATTGCAGTACTTGGTTCCAGAAATATCAACGCTTCCCAATTTAATTCCAGTTCCAGTCACCGATTCTAATTTTTTAGCAAAAACTGTAGAAAAAAAAGTTACAAATTCCTGAATAACATTATTTTCAGTGGTTTTAAGATCGTTAGTCTGGAAGAAAGTAAACAAATCCGAATCCTTAAGATCAAAAATTTCTTTAGAAAGTGCTGTAAGGAGTTGAACTGCTTTTTTTTCCGGCAGAAAATTATCAAACTTCCAATGAGGAAAGGGTTTACTAAAAAAGACAAACTTATCCATAAACTAAGAAAAAGAAAAGGTAATTATAAAGCTTTACTTCAACTTTGATTCTAAAGACTCTCTTCGATCACTTTTTTCCTTAAAAAAGAAATAGGTGTTAGCACCAATTGGAAATAAGGCATATAACGGATTAAAAGCTGCCGGAGCGATAATAGCCGCTGATTCAATAACCATAGAGCTGTAATACAAAACTTTAGCTAAAGTAGATTTTTCGATACCAAAGTCGTACTTTATAGTGCCCCGCATCTGGGAACCAGCGAAGGCTGAAAACAGAGTATACAATACTGTTCCAACTATTTTTTCAGGTATAGGCGCCTTATCAAAATCAAGATTCTTGGCCATGTATAATTGCCTATTTTTACTACTTAAATAGATTGCTAAACAAATAAAACTACTTAGGTTTTAGTAGTATGCTTATTAGAAGGATTAATAAACCCAAAAAATTTACTTCTGACTATGAATAGGACTATAAAACTATTAATGCTCTCCGATATATTCTTAATCACCGGATTCGGACTGATAGATCCAATCTTAGCTATTTTCCTTAAAGAGAACCTGATTGGTGGTACTATCTTTGCCGCCGGTATTGCCAGTACTCTTTTTCTAATAACCAAATCCGTAGTTCAGCTTCCTTTTTCCCGCTATGTGGATAAACATGATCATAAAGTTAGATGGCTAATAGTTGGAACACTGATAATTACCACAATCCCCTTCCTGTACATTTTTTTAAATGACATTAAATATATTTATTTGGTGCAAATACTCCATGGTATTGGCAGTGGTTTAGCTTATCCCACCTGGCTGGGATTGTGGAGCACTAACTTAGATCGAAAACATGAAAGTTTTGAATGGAGTTTATATTCCACCTTATCAGGGATTGGAACTTCTATCACTGGAATTGTAGGAGCAGCAATTGCAGAATACCTGGGCTTTAAATTTACTTTCGCTTTGGTAGGATTCATGTCCTTACTTGGAAGTTTAATCCTGTTAGGATTAGAGAAGAAAAAAGAGAAGCTCAAAACTACAACCCTTAAACACTACCATACTAAACGTAAGTTAGTAAATCGAAAGAACCACTAAATCAAAAACCCCGCAGCCAGCTGGTGAGGTATAAAATAATAAATTAACCGAGTTATTTTTTAGGTATTAATTTCAAAATCTCAGCAAATTGCTCCGCCTGATAAATAGCATCCTGCAAAGCATTGTGGGGAGGATTACGTTTATCTTCCACGCCTAATTTTCCCAAACTGGCCTGGGGATTACTACTTAACCCCCGATAAAACGAACCAATATCTTCACCACCAAATCCTAAGGGATTTTTTTCCTGGTAAAAGTTATCAAAATACCACGCGGTGTACATCCCATCAAATTTTATTGGAAAAGCTGCTTCAACCGGAATACAGCCCCTAGTATTGACCCTTATCCAACTGGCAAAATCAGACATTACATTGGAAGGGGTATCTCCTTTATCACCCAAAAGGATTAATACTTTACCCGGATTAAAATAAGGTCCTCGAGGATCATATTCTTCACCTGTAACTCCGTTCAGGCAATTTAAACCTAAAGATCCTACCCGCATGGCATCCTCGATAAAATAACAACTGACGGGTTTAATTTCCCGGTAGAATTGAATATCAGTATCATCCACTAAACATGCTCCTAGGGACAACATGGAAAACTTTCCGGGAGTTGGTCCGGAAGCTTCGATGTCTACGGAGATGTATTTTTTTTCATATAAGAAACATAATATTACTTATTTTTAAATGTTTTCAATTTTCAAGTTTTGACCTTTTTGTCCCACTTTTACCCGTTAAATTTAAATTCTAACTTCACTTTATAACTAAAATGTATCAATCCTGTTACACCCCTGGCCGATCCGGCTCATTAGAATACCTTGCTAGAAATGCGGTAAGTTATTCCCCCGGAATAGAATCAATCAGATTCAGTTATTCTTACCAGTCTAGTTCCAGCTGCCAGGTTGATTTTTCTAATTTCAGACTTTCCAGTTCTTATAATGGATTAAACAGCACCTCTATCAATAAAGATTCAAACCACCCTAAACCTACACCTCCCAGCTATTCCAATCTTTTCCCTACCCATACTGAATATCACTTCCAGCCGGATAATTTCCTTAAACCTGGCTCCAAGAGCAAGTTTGTAGGTCAGGCAGAAGAAATTAGAGAATTTATTGAAGAAGCTTTCACTAAAATGTTTGATCAGCCATTCCCCTCCAACATTAAAGTTAGTGTTTTAAACAAAGAAAATTTTAGTCAAATAAGTAACTCCCCGGGTACAATCGGCTTGTCAATCAACCGCGGGCAGCAAGGTCTAATCTCCGAAATATTCGTGCTTAACGATTATTTGGCTAGGGTTATGCTGACTTTTGGCCACGAATTGGGACATGTCTTAACCCCAACCTTAACTAATCCTAAGGATGAAGAAGCCAAGGCTTACGCTTTTTCCTTATTGTGGATGCAAGCAGTTAAAGAAAACAACATTGCTAACCTGGGTTCAGCCATTATATTAGAAAACCCCGCTCTAAACGGACTACATGACGTGGCTTTTTCTTTCCTTCAACAATCAATTAATGCTGGTAAAGCTGTAGATGAGATTTATGCTGACTTGATAGCTGGATCAATATCAATCAAGAGGGATCTATTTTAGAATCAATACTGGTAATTTTTTTAAGTTTTTGTTCTAAATCTTGTCTCTTTTTCCAAATATATTTACTAAGGGCTAACCTTCTTGCTCCTCGTTCTATCATTTTAGCCGCTAGACCAATTGCCCCCCCCACAACACCCGCTCCAACTGCCCCTTCCAAGGTAACTGGAAGATCAGACATTAATTTATCAACAGATACCCCCGCCGCGCCTAGAAGAGCCGAGTATAAAACTTTTGGACTTTTAATTATCTCCAGATAGGTTTCGTCAATTTTAGGTGAATTGCATCTTAACTTTTTTCCATAAACATCGATTCCATTTACGTACAAAAAATGAGTTGAAGTTAGATAGCTAGTTTGAGAAGAAGTTAATCCCTTGCCAGCTAACATCTTTTGTAATGAAACAACATCTACCGAATGATCATCGGATTTAATTTTATTTTCCACCCAGTTGCCTAAATTAGATAATTCCTCACTTACTAAATCTAGGTTTTTCTTTTCTGTCCTATAACGCCAATAAGTGTAAGCTGCGCCGGCTAACGTCAAGGTTCCTAAAAGACCATACATCTGCTCTCCATCCATAGTTAAATCTACACCTTTCCCTTTTTAAATATATTCCACTAATTTAACAATAACTATAAATTTAAGCCTATTTTACCTAAACAAAATGATCAGCCAACTTATTCCTATTTTCGGCTCGCGGACTAAATCCCAGGAAATTTTTTTACTTTTAGAAAATTTAAAACCAGTAGTTAGACAGGGTTTTTATCCCTCTGAACTTCCGGCAGTAGAAAAATTTTGTTGGCAGAATAAACTTCACCTATCCCAATCTAAGTATAAAGTTCTGTTAGCCGATCAAACAGATTATTCCAATAAAGGGATTAAAATTCCAAACAACGATCCCCGCCAGGGAATGACTTGGACCTACATCTCCAAAGAAGAACCAAAAGTTCTACTCGCCGAATATTATGAGTTGATAAATAACCATCAAGCTTTGGGCCAGATATTAGGTTATCCCGCCTGCTGTGTTAATTATTTTAAACAACAGTTTAACATCAGCAACACTAATTTGCAGCTCCCCCCATCCAACCCCTGGACCAACCTAACTTTACGCGATCAAGATTATGTAATTTTATCCCATTTTCCCTGCAGTTCAGATTGCGAAGCTAGCATTGAACTGGCTAAAAAATATTTTTCCTTGCTGGTTAGAAAAGATAAATCCTGGGCGGAGGAATTATTTAGGAGATTGAATTATAAATCTAAAACCCCGCAGCCAGCTGGCGGGGTATAAAATCATAAATAAAAAATCCCAATCACAGCAGAGCTGCGGAGTATTTAATTAGTTGGAATTTTTTAATCTGCATAAAAAGCATCTGCTTTTTGGCACACAGGAAACTTTGTTTCCTCGTGTTAACTGTGGTAATCATTAATTAATCGTTGCAGAGCACACAATGAAGCAATGACTTCATTGGTGTCCCGATGAAATCGTTGTTTCATCACGGACAACGGGGTATCAAACCCAGTTAAGAAATGATAATTAGAAAAAAATCTAAAAATAAGTTTGTAAACAAATCGTCTTTGGTATATATCCATTAAGCGAAAGCTTTAAAAATATTTTTGCTGAAGCAATTAGGTGATGGATGAATACCCAGTTGAAAAAGATGGTGAAAGGTTAGATGGTGAGGAATACTCCACTTCTGAAGAAGGTTTTATCCAAGGATACCTAAATGAAGAAGATGTCCAGCAATGCGCCGAATGCGACTCCGCTTTGCACAAGGATGAGGTAGTAACCAGAAAAATTCAGGAAGAAGCCTACAAGTTCTGCTCCAATGATTGTGCAGATGATTTTGAGGATAGTTTTTAAACCCTAATCTAAGACCAAAAGTAGAACCAATCAGACTGACAACCTAGTTGTATCTATCTGTTGCTATATGAATTATAAAATTAAGGCAGAGCCAAATTTTGGCAAAACTTTTTAAAGCAGAATGTTATTTTGGATAGCTATGAAAGAGCCGGACCCCGAGAATCCTCACTTAAGCAAGAACGATCAAGAAGTTCTTAAAAACATTATCCAATCTGCCAAACTGCCCGACACGGACATTGCTAAGAAAATGGGTCTGTCGCCGCAAGCTGTATTCAAGATTCGGCATAAACTGGAAAGCCGGGGGATAATCAAAGGCTACCAGCCAATTCTAGACTTAAAAAAATTAGGTATAAAAGTCATGGCCCTGCTGGTGATAAAGCTAACTTCTGAAGTCTGGAATACTTATACCGACCGGGAAATTTCCCAACGAATAAAACAGATACCTTATGTGATTAATGCCTACCGGGTTCTGGAAGCAGATGCTAGCCACATATTAATTATGGGCTTCCGTGACTTGGAGCAGATGGATATGTATTTGGCTAAAATCCAAACTAAATTTTCTCAGGAAGTTATAATTAAGGAAATAATTCCTTTTTCTACCGAAAAGGTAATTTCCGAATCGCCAGTTGGTCTGTTGTATGAGATTCTAGATAAAAAAGAATTTCCTCTCGATGAATTTTTTCTTAAAAAGAAATAAACACAGAAATCCTGAAATCGCCTACCCACCGTTCGCTACGCTCACTCCGCAGCAAGCTGCGGGGTATTTTCGGCGATTTCTAACTCGGATTTCTGGTTATTCCTCGCTGAACCGTTGCAAGCAACGTGGTATTAGACCCAGCGAGTAATAAATCAAAAAAGTTTAAATATTAAACCATTATCCACAGATAAGTTAAATTCAACCACCACACTATTTTATACTTAAATAACAAACATGACAACAATTAAAATAAACTTATATGGCCAAGAAAAATAATTCTTCCGGTAAGAAATCAAAATCGACTGAAAATGGCTATAATTGTCCAAAGTGCAAAGTTTTCGTTGAAGAGACCCAATTGGAGGGTCTATCTCTAATCTGTCCTTATTGCGGCAGTATAATGTGAGGTGCATAAAATGAAAATAAATGAAACAAATATTAACGAAGAAACTATGATTAAAGACCGTATAACTTTTGGAGACGAGGATGACGAAAATTGGTCCGACGGAGATGATGAGGACGAAGAAGAAGAGTATGAGGACGACGAGGATGAGGACGAAGATAACGAGGATGATGATAAAGATGATAGTGATAAGTATGAAGATGAGGTAGAAGACGACTTAGAAGAAGAAGATGATGAGAACCAGGAAGAAGATGAGGATAAGAAGCCTAAAAAGTCCAAAAAGAAAAATCAAGATGATGATGATGATGACGAATATGATGATGATTAAAGAGTGATGTTCAAAAAATGAGGTGAAAATAAATGGCTAAGAAGAAATCTAAAGCAAGTAAAAAGAAAAAATAAGCTCTTGTGTTTTCACAACTTTACAAAAAAGAGAGGTGATACCTAGAAGCATTAAAAAAGAAGAAGTGATTCTTCGGTTGACGGCCTCAACTAACTAATTTTTTTTATTTATATTTAATTCTAAAAGTTAATGATCACCAAAACAGTTACTAAATTTTACCCAAACCTTTTAAAAACAAATCCTTATTTAAGCTAAAAATGGAAAGAATAGATCTAAAACTGGTCCAGTTATTACTAGAACAGAATATCACCAATGTTGAAATGGACCCTGGAGCTAAACTTTTAATAGTTTATGATCGAAATCAATTAGACCTACTCCATTCCGAGCTGCAAGGAACTGGTCTGAGCTTAACTACAGAAGGTGTTGCTTCCTTTAAGCATGATGACTGGATTATCGCCAGCGGACCTGCTCAACCTTTTTATAGGAGATATGAACAAAAAATAGCCCGAGCGTATTAGTAATTAAGGTAAAAAGCCAGATAGAATCCTACTAAGGCAGCATATTTTTCTCTCTTTGTCTAGCAAACAAGTAAACTGTGAGCAAGGAAATAATTAGTATTAACATTCCTATAAGTACATACTCCTTAGCCCCTATCGTCCCACCTTCCCCCGAAAGAGAAAATGCCCCCGTAAGCTGGTGATACCATGGTTCCTTATTCCCTATTCCATCCCCCGATTCTTGGGGAGGACTTAATACCGCTAAACCTTGAATATTATTTGATTCTTTAACCTGACTCTCAGATCCATCTACTTCTTCAGATAATTCAGACTCTAAAATTTCGCTGGACTCTTCTTCCAAAGTGTCAGCCGTGCTTGCACTAACCACGGAAGAACCACTTTCCGAACTCCCCCCGCTACTGCTAGAACTACTTCCTCCCCCGTCTGAACCGCCGCCTCCGCCACCACCGCCGGATGAACCTCCTCCCGAAGAACCCCCGCCAGATCCGCCATCAGAACTTCCAGCTGGTACTGCTAGAGTAGTAAAATTAAATAGACCTTTAGTTGCGCAATTGCCGGCCCTATCACAGGAAGTAATATTATAAAAATAAGTAGTATTAGCCGCCAGAGAATTTAAATCTAAACTATGACTGGATATAAACAGGATTTCAGAAACCTGTAATCCTAAAGATAAACCTAAACCATAATTAATTTTAGAATCAGCTTGTTCATTGGTAACCCAATTAATCTCCCCGGAATCGACAGTAAGATCCTCAGCACTAACAGCGGAGATTATAGGAGAGGAACCATCTACCACTATTGTCCTATTCAGATTTGAGAAAGATTGGTGTCCAACTATATCTTCCGCCATACAATTCCACAAATAACTTCCTTCATTCAAATTTGGGGTAAAAATAGTTTGATTAACCGTTCCAGTTAAATTCACAGTTTGGTTCAAAACCCAGGAAGAACCTAGGAGATATAACGAAATTGATCTTAAACCTACGGTATCAGTTGATGAACAACTAAATTCAACCGTGTGATCCGAAGTTTGATAATCGTTAGTAGGAGAAGACAAACTAACCACCGCGGGGTTTTGATCGATCCAAAAATTAGCGCTGATATAATTAAAAGATCCTTCCTCATTAGCTGCTGCAACTGAAAGAATATATTGGCCATCGGTCAAGTTAGAAATATCCACTGCATCACTCCATATATAACCTGGCAGATGGATTGATGATTGCTGCCCGCTTTTGATTATAGCACCAGAAGAGTTAGTGATATTGTAAGAAGAAGAAGATATATTTTCTGCGCTAATGGAAACATTTAAGTTAAAGATACCCGGAAATTCAGTAAAATAAGTTCCATTTTCGGGGTAAAATATATTAATTTCTGGAACATTTCCGCTTACCACCACCGTTCTGATAACCGTTGATCCAAAATTATTTACTGAATCGTTCCCATAGACTTTATAACTGTAGGTCCCTGTAGATAAATCCTCCAACACATAATAAAAATTGGTTGAACTAGTGGAAGACATAGTTAAATTAATTACAGTTAAGTTGCTGGAATATAATTCTAATACTGCTGCTGATAAAGGCACATCAGAAGTTACATTAATCAAAATCGAACTGTTGAATACAACCAGCCCATTTTGAGCGCTGGCGGAAGTAAAGTTAAGATAGGGTTTCAAAGCAGCCGAGATATCAATCCGATAAAAGGTAGTTCCAGAATCAGTCACTTCTTCTCCAGTCAACCTAAATTTTTCTTTAATCTGCACTGCCGTAGGAACTAAACCGTAAGCTAAGTTCCAATACTGCTTAAATAAAGCTGCCGCACCTGAAAAATGAGGTGCAGCCATGGAAGTCCCAGATAAGGAAGCAAAACCGCCATTGTAAGATGAAGTAATTCCCGTGCCCGGTGCAAGCAGAGTTAACAAGTTGCCTCGATTATAAATTATTGAATCAGTACCGGTTACTGCCCCTACCGGAACAGAACCGCTTACACACGCGGGGGAAGAAATCCCATCAGTCCAACCGCTGTTTCCACTAGCTACCGCCACCGTTATTCCTAATTCTGCGGCGGTATTAATTGAATCCGCAGAGAAAAAAGTTTCGGCGCTGCTGTCACAAGCCGTCTGCCAATGGGTACAACTGCCGCCATTACAACCTAAACTTAAACTGATAACTGAAATATTATACCTAATACTGTTATTTATACACCAATCTATTCCCGCTGCTAAACCGGAATCTGTTCCACTGCCGGTTGAACTTAATATTTTAACAGCCGCCAATTTTACTTCCGGAGCAACACCTTGGTAAACTGAATCAGCGGAAGAGATTATTCCGGCTACATGAGTACCATGGCCATTATCATCATAGGGATCACCATCACTGTTATAAAAATCCCAGCCGCCAATTACTTTGGGGCAGGAATTCCAATCATAAGCCATATTGGTGGTGCCATTTATCACCTGATCAATGTAAATTCCATAATCCGTGGTGTCAAAATCCGTTTCCCATTCTATATACAAAGTATCGCCTTCCCCAGCCGGCGTCCAAATATCATCCCGAGTACCGGAATAAGAAGCAATCAAATGGTGATCTTGATCATAGATATGAAGAAAGTCGTAATTACTTTCAATTCTTAATTGTTTAAAATGTAAAGCCAAGGAAGTGTAACCCGGTTTAGTTATAGTCCAATTATAAAAATGATTATTAGAATAAGGATGCTCCGATTCGATGGGATTAGACAGATTCTCAATTTCTCCAGTTAGAGTAAGTTGAACAATCGAACAATTTCCCAACGCCGAATGAGTATAATCTATGCCCGTATCAATAACACATACGGTCTGTCCGGTTCCAGTTATATTTATTCCATTAATCTGAAAATTTTGCACTTCATCAGCTGAGATCTGAAGAATACTTTCATCTAAATTAACCGCCAGCGGATAATCATACTGGATTGCTTCCACATTAGGGTCGCGCAATAATTTTTTAAGTGAATTTTTAGTTATCTTGGCTGAAAAACCATTCAAGGTGTCATAACGATGCCCCAATTGAAACTCTTCCTCCGGTAATCGATTAATAACTCTATCCTGCTGCTGGTGAATAGCTTCTTTTCTCGATTCTAGATTTTCTTCCAAATATTCATTCCTGCCCCAATATTCAGTTGCAAGATTCGCATTAATAACTGTGGCCTCATCTTTCAATTTTACTAGAACATTTACTGTTCCCTCCTCATCTAATTGTTCTTTAACCTGTTGATCGACAACTACGGTAGAAGCAGCAGCTAAATTAATGGTTAGGGCAATACTAAATAGAATAATTATAATTAAACCTGGAGTTGAAGACCAAATTAATCGCTTTGATTTCATGTTATCAGATGTTGCTTTATTACTTAATAAGATATTATATTATTACTTGATTCTAAGTACTAATAGCTATACCCAGATTAGAGTTTGAATTATAAAGGTTGTTGGAATTCATAAGACTAACCCCTAAACCTTCTCCCACCTTAAATGATAAATCGGATAATACACTGGAAAGAATATCCAGCAAACCTACTGGCCGTTGATAAAGATAGTAGCTAACTTCCTCTAAGGAATAAGTTTGCTGCAAATATTTAGTTATTGCATCTTTATCCCCTAAACTATCAACTAATCCTAAATTTAAAGCCTCTACCCCAAGATAAAATTCACCGGTAGCTAAATTCTGTACTTCTACGATATCCATTTGCCTATTTTCAGCTACCTCCTGAATAAAAAAATCGTGGATTTGATCCAATTTTCCCTGCATTAATTTTTGCTGAGCAGGATTTAATTTTTGATAAGGTGTTCCCATATCTTTATTTTCGCCGGCAACTAACCGTTCATAACCTACACCATAATCTTCCATCAAACCGCTGAATTCCAAATAGGAAGAAATAACCCCTATACTTCCCGTGATAGACATCCGATTAGCCATAACATAGTCTGCTGCGGAGGCAATCCAATATCCACCCGAAGCACCCATTTCCCTGATAATAGCCACTACTGGTTTAGAGGTTCGTTTTACTGCCGCCGCAATTTCATCTGAAGCTACCGCTGAACCGCCGGGGGAATTTATTTCTAATAAAATTACCTTAAACTGCTCATTATTATCTGCATCTTCAATAAATTCAATAATTTCTGAAGAAGATACGGTAGCTGATCCCAACATACTGCCTGTTTCCGAGCTTATGACTCCTTTAATTTGAATTAGTGCCACGTTGCCGAGATTATATTGAGAAAAAAAAGAAGAAATTATTGGTATAATAACAAAAACTAACAGCAAAAAAATACCAATGCCTAAGAAAATAAATCTAGCAATACCTCTATCTTTTCTCTTTTTCATTAGTTAAAATTAAATTATTGAGGTATATAAATGTTTTTGAGGTCGCCAAAACTCTATTATCCCGAAACTGGTTCGCATCACGAAACTAATTCGCCCCAAACTTCTTTAGGTGTTTTATAATGAAGGCTCATGTGAAGCCTAACTTCATTATAATGCTTGATATAATCGCTTAAAGAAGAAAATGTGCCAAT
>DATDWB010000049.1:0-18431 GCA_035289845.1 Candidatus Nanoarchaeia archaeon
ATTTTGACAAAGTTATTAGAGAAGTTTGAAAAATAGTAATTTTGGCAAATATATCGTTTGTTTAATGCCAAAATTACGTTTATTTCAAATTCTCTTTAGAAGTTTGCGGATAAATAATTTAATTATGCAAACTTCTCATTAGTATTTTTATCTATTCACAACCAATTAGAAATACTTATATCGGCAGCTATAACTTGATCATCTTTACTGCAGTAAGGACAGACTAGAGTCAAGGAATTGAACTTGTATCGGCAGCGTTCACAGTAACATTTCTGCCTAATTCTGATCCCGCTTTGCTTAAGGCCGCTTTTTTTATAACAAGAGTAGCATTCATAAGTCCGGTCGTAGTTTTTAGAACTGATCAAAATAGTTTCGTTTTTATCAACCGAACTTTTACATTTAGAACAATTTACCCTGGATCTTAAGACTACCATCTGGGGTGGGGAAAACATTGCTATTTAAATAGCTATGTTACCCCCTACATTCAATAAATTTATAATAGTGGGTTGATTTAGAGTAAAGAGAAGTTTGCATAATTAAATTATTTACCCGCAAACTTCTAAAGAGAATTTGAAATAAACGTCATTTTGGCATTAAACAAACGATATATTTGCCAAAATTACTCTTTTTCAAACTTCTCTAAATTATAAAATGGCTACTAAGAACAATTTAATCCAGGATGAAATCTTAACTCAAATCAAACCCTCTGCGGAAGAAATTAAGCGATTTAGCCAGGCAGCGAAGGAAGTAATAGCTAAACTAAATCAATATCTACCCGATGCGGAAGCAATTCTAGGCGGCAGCGGAGCTAAAGATACCTGGCTAAGAGGGAGTCATGATTTGGATATTTTTGTACAATTTAATTATGTTAAATATTCCTCTAAATCAGATCAATTGTCAGCTAAACTAGGCGCGGTGGTCAAAAAGGCTTTTCCAAAAACTAAGATTGAAACATTGCACGGCAGCCGAGATTATTTCCGGCTGGCTTATTTGGGCCACAACTTTGAAATTGTGCCTATATTAGCCCTGAAAAAGATTGAACAGGCTAAAAATATTACTGATATTTCCCCGCTGCATTCTAAATGGGTAAACCGCCAGGCAAAAGGATTGACTGATGAAATCCGGCTGGCTAAACAATTTTGCAAAGCTAACAACCTTTATGGGGCCGAGTCATACTTATCCGGATTTAGCGGTTATGTGTTGGAGATATTAGTTATTCATTATGGTGGATTTACTAAACTGCTTCAAGCAGCAGTTAGATGGAAGCCTAAGGAAGTTGTTGATACCGCCAAACATTACCCTAAAGGCAAAGCTTTATTCAATATCAATAAATCTAAGCTGCAATCTCCATTAATAGTAGTAGATCCAGTCGATAAATCTAGAAATGCGGCCGCGGCTTTATCAGAAGAAAAATTTAACTTATTTAAACAGACTGTGCAAAGTTATCTAAAGAAACCAAGTTTAAATTTTTTTGAACATCAAGAAATTGCCTTAGAAAAGTTACCTTGGAAAACAGGAAGGGTTATTGCTTTAAAAATAATCCCGTTACCCGGGAAGAGAGATGTGGTGGGGATGAAGCTGGTAAAAGCATTTAATTTTATTAAATCTAAGTTGAAGCAATTTGGAGTTAAAGAATCGGGCTGGGAATGGAACAAAGAGGTTTTTTTTTTTTTGGTGGCAGATAAAAAAGAACGGCCTAAAGTTGAAATTCGAGTTGGTCCTTTAGTTTCTATGAACGAATTTGCAGCCGATTTCAAAAAGAAAAATAAATACACTTACGTTGATAAAGGAAGAATTTATGCCAGGGTTACTGTAGTAAAGACCGCCCTAAAAGAAGTAGTTAAAGATTTGATTAAAGATACTTATTTTAAGGAAAGGGTAGCTAAGGTAGAGATAATTACTTCTTTTTAGGCTTAGTTTTTTTAGACCGCTGCTTATTAAGATTAGTTTGAAATTTTTCAAATAGATGGGATTTAGTGATTAATCTCATTCCCCGGGCGAGAAGCCGGATAATTTTGGGAGCTTTGCTACCTTCCCGAGCAGCTAAACTAACTTCTTTTCCAATCTCCACCGTTTCATGAACAATTGCTTGGGTTACAGCGATTCTTTCAGTAGCTACAATTACTCGATACAACTGGTTTACTACATTAAAAACTAAGGCAAACGGGAATATAGCCAGAATATCCAGCCAATAGCGTTGGAAGAAAAATCGGGCATTTTTGGAATGTATGGCCAAAAAAATGAGGTCGATGGTGAATATAGTAATCACCGCATAGTCAAGAAAATGGATAATCGTTTTGATAGTTTCATTCTCCGTATGTACAAAAATCTCAACAATTATTACTACCAGTAATATTAATAATGCCGGACCAATTAATTTAGAATTGTTTTCTTCTACCTGTTTCCAAAAGGGATGCATCTTCTAACTATAAATTGTAAATATTTAAATATATTGTTGATAATCCAAAACTATAAAAATACCTTGTTTATATGGTTATGCATGAATCCGGTTAAAGCCCAATGCCGAGTTTGTAATAACTTTGCTCCTTCAGATCAGTTTAAATTACATTATAAGCATAAATTAATGGTTTGTCCATCTTGCTATTCGGGTAAGAATGAGAAAAAAGAGACTTCTACAGTAAAAAATGTGGTAATCCAACGTCCGCCAGGCTGGGATGCAGAAGATGAATATTTGGAAAAAATGAGCCGATTAAAGAAAGAAGAAAACAAGGCTCAATTTGAGAAGATTGCTGGTTCGGATCAAGTTAAATGCAGGTGTTTTCATTGTTCTTATTCTTTCCGTTATGACCCCTTGAGGAAAATACCTCCCAACTGCCCATACTGTGGAAAAGAAATTCCTAAGTTGAAGACGTTTAATTTATGATTTTATACTCCGTCAGCTTGCTGCTGGGTTTTTGATTTGCAGTTATATTGTTTAAACTTTCTTAAAATAAAATATGCCCTCGCGAGGACTATCAAATCCCTAGAGATTTGTGGTCTCCAAAGGATATTTGAACCCCGGATCTTCAGGTCCGCAACCTAATATCCTATCCAGGCTAGACGACGAGGGCATTAGGAGTAAAGTAAGGGCTCTTATTTAAAAAGTTAATGATAAAATTTGAATTTCAAGCTAGTACAGTTTCTTAAACTATTTAAAATGGTAATAACCCTATCCAAGGATGTACATAATTGAATATTTTGAAAAGGCTACTGAGCCGCTAATTAGTTTTGAAATAATTCCTCCCTTGAGAGGAGGAAGTTTTGAGCAATTGGAAAAGGTGATCTGTGATTTGGCTGCGTTCAATCCGCCGTTTATTGATGTTACCAGCCATGCTTCTAAAGTAGAATTCATTGAAGCTGAGGATGGATTTCAAAAAAGAGTGCAAAGGAAACGTCCCGGAACCTTAGGTATATGCGCAGTAATTCAGCATAAATATAAGATTGAGGCAGTTCCGCACATTTTAGGTGATGGATTTACTAGAGAAGAGACCGAAGATTTCCTTATTGATCTTAGTTATGTGGGGATTAAGAATGTGCTGGCTTTGAAAGGAGACAGCCCCAATTTTACCAAACCGACACCGGAAGGAAAGACTAGTAATGCCTATGCCAAAGATTTAGTAGCTCAAATTAGGGATATGAATAAAGGTAAATATCTTAGAACTGATTCCAATAGTCAATCTACTAATTTTGGTATTGGAGTAGCCGGTTATCCAGAAAAGCATTTTCAAGCGCCAAATATAACTGCTGATATTCAACGGCTTAAAGAGAAGGTTGAGGCCGGAGCAAGCTATATTGTCACTCAGATGTTTTTTGACAATCAAAAATATTTTAGTTTTGTAGAACAATGTAGAGAGGCAGGAATAAAGGCCCCAATAATTCCGGGATTAAAAATACTCACTACTAAAAACCATCTTACTTCGCTTCCTAGCAGGTTTAAGATTGATATCCCCTATGAATTATCTGAAGAAGTTGGCAACGCTGAGATCAAGCATGTTCAGGAGATAGGAATTAATTGGGCTTATAACCAGGCCGCGGAATTGCTCAACCAAAAAGTACCGGCAGTACACTTTTATGTTATGGGAGATTCCGGGCCTGTGTCCCAGGTAGTAAATTGGTTAAGGAGATAAAAATTATAAATAACCTTCTCTTAAGGCGAAAATATGTTCAGGTTTATAAGGAAAAAGGATGAATCCCTAGAACAACTAGTAGGTGCGGAAACAATACGCCTTGTTGATGATTTACCCGGTTTTAGGGAGGTTAAATATTTAGCTCAAGGTTTATCTAACAGTGCTCTGCCGGCAGCTTACATTGGAGTAATAAGCGCTTTGGTGCATGGTCTTCCCATTGAAGAATATATCTCCCGCTTGTATGATATTTATCAATCCTCCTTTAAGGAACGGGGATATGTACTTCGTTCTCGTTTTTTTTACATCAGAGCGGGAAACTTAGAGAAAGAAATGCGTCAAGAAATTCGGCAGGCTAAAGGGAAGTTAAAAGTTGTTTAAGCTTTTTTTCTTAATATCTCCGCCGCCTGCTGGCAGAAAACGATCAAGGTCATCTAAATCGCCGCCTTTCAAGAGCGATCTTATTTTTTTAGCTAATGCTCCTTTTTTTTCCTTGCCGGGGACAACTATCACATATTTAGTAGTTTTTTTACTAACTGATTCAATCGGGCCGCCGATAATTTGTTCGTTCACTAACCCCAAAGCGTATTCAACTTTAGGGTGTAGGAAATTTTTTGTCCCGTAAACCATGAAACTTCCTTTAGCTAAATGTTCACCGGCCCGAGCTTCTTTAGTAACTTGCTCCGGCTTAACATAAAAAACATCGGCTGAAGCGTGGCCTGATTTCCAAGCTCGGGAATGAACCGCCACGGATTGGGCTGCTTCTTCAATTGTTTTTTTACCGGCTGCTTGACCGTTTTTTATGACAAAAAAGGGCGATCCGGGCATTTCAGTATGCAATACCAGGTCGTCTTTGTCAGTATGTTTCTTGATTATTATTTCATTGGAAGTAGCATCTTTCCCGCCGAGGCAGAGGAAATCTTCCGAGGAAAAAAACCAGTGAAATCTTTCATACCATTCCCGTTTACGCTCTTTCTTAGCCTGCTTATTTTTTTCTTCCTGCCAGAATTTAGCTTCATTTTGTTCAAGCACCTTTATTTTTTTTTTAGTTTCCAGCAAGGCGGCATTAGCTCCTTCCAATTTTTTTCGGGATTTTTTAGCTAAATCAAAATATATTCCCGCATTTTGGTCCACTGATTTGGTCAAGTCGATTTCTACTTCCATGGGGTTTGAATATTCGGGGGTGTATAAAAAATTAACTAAAAAATAGGTTAGGGTAAAAAATTAAACAAAAAAAGAAAAATAAAATTTTCTAAAACTTAACTGTAAATTACTTGGGTGCGTACTTGGGTGACTAAGCAACCTTGGTAATAACTGAAATCGGGGATACATTGCATACCTACTTGTAAAGCGTTGACTTCATCCTTAGTCCAAGAAGAATTGGTCATGGGGTTAGTACTATATACCTTAGAAAAAACAGTCCAACTACTGTTGTTACTTACATCCCAACCGCTGGTATCAATATATTCTGTAGTTAAGTTTCCGTCTCTTAAAATTGGATATAAATAGCCACCAAGTTTAATGGCTTTGGCAGTGTAGTAAACTGCAACCCTCTTTATAGAACTAGGTGTTGCAGTCATGTCAGTCATAGCGAAGGTATCCTTAGGGACACCACTATTAGCTCTTAAGTAAGTACTATCACCATCTTGTGTAGTTTCATCAACACAACCCCAATGTGTTTCACCAAACTCACATCCAGTGGTGTTAGACCAGGTCCACTGGTTATAATAACCAGGACCATTAGGATACAAGGTTACGCTGGCAGCACTAACAAATGTTGCTAAAGCTAATATTCCTATTAAAAATAAAACAATTTTCTTATTCATTTTTATTCACCTCATTTTATAACTTTTTTTTAATTAATTTGTTAGGGTGTTATATATATACATATTGGTATCCCTAAAAAGTAGTATTTTAGTACTTAACTTTTCACCCAAAATTACATATTTCCAAAGAATTAAATTCCAACACTTCGTCCAAACAAGCCGTTGCAGTATCTTCAACTAAAGCTACCGGGAATATTTCGATCTGGGTAATTGATCCTTGTTTTTCTAAGTTATAAGGCACCTTCCCAATGAATACTCCAGCTTTACTAATGGGTTCTTCCAATAAGAAATCATCCTTAGATTGTCCTTCAATTTTAACATAAACTCCCTCTAAAGAACTAATTGGTCCATTTTCTACGGTTAAATGAATCTCTTTCCGAGCTTGATCATAACAGATATCTTCCTTCCCGCCTACAGCTAAAACTTTTAAACCCAGTCCAAGGCCGCATTCGGCTTCTTCTACCGGGGGCCCAAAGTAGAAAAAATAAATTAAGATTCCTATCACAAATATAAGTACGAACACTAGGAAGATGATCATCAATTTAGTAAAACCATTTTTGTTGCTATTTTTGTTTTTTTCTTTTTTCAACTTAACAGGCTCCAATATTCTCAACGGTCAAAGAATATTCCACACAGATAACTTGTTCTTCAAATAGAGTTATTTTAGGAGAAATTTTCACTTGTCTTATTGTTCCCAACACTGAGGAGTCATAATTAAGGCTTCCTCTATATATTGATCCTCGATTTATTACTGCTTCATTCAATTCAAAAGTTTCCGCCCGCTGAGTGCCAATAACGCTTACCACCAGCCCTTCGATATCTATCTCAAACCCATTTTGCAATCCAAATTTTAGAATGGATGGGGAAGAATCAAAACAGATCTGCTGTAAGCCATTATGCTTGGCCAAACCTAATTTAGGGTTGATAGAACATTGGGCTTGTGAATCTACCTGAGCGCGGGCAAAATTCATGACTACTGTGCCAACGGCCACCGCAAAAGAAATAAGCAGCAAAGTAGCCATTAAGGGAGTGATACCTTTTTTACGCTTAGGGTTTAAGGGTCCATTCATCTTATTTTTTCCAATGAGTTTTTTTCAGATGCAGCACTTCGGTTACTCGATGCAGGGGGATAAATATTTCCTGCTGGTTGTGCAGGAATACCAAAAATCCTTTCTCTATTTCTTTTAATTTATCCGCTCCCACCATTATTTCCCGTTTTTTAATCCGATCTTCATACTTAATATCAAATTCATGTTTTTGGAGATGCTGGCTGACTTTAGTTAAGACATTAAAAATAGGTTTCTTGGCACTGCCCCATAAAGGGTCAGCTCCCCTAAATATGACTTTAGATAAACTTAGCATCAAAATACCGGCAGCCAGGCTAACCAGGGGATGATGGATATAGGGAAGTGACCCGATACCATCCCATATTCCAATCCATAAAAAGACTACGCCCATTATTCCCAGAATGAACCAAAAATATCTTTTTATTTCTTGATTTGAAATCATGCCTTATAATCTCCAATATTTTTTTCCCTGGTAAGTTATTTCGATTATTCTATGCAAGGGGATAAATGTTTCCTGTTTTTTACCTTGATTGATTATCACAGTTCCTTTCTCAATTTTATGAATCATTTTGGCAGGAATTAAGATGTCTTTTTTATGGTGTTGATCATGATATTTTAACATGAATTTGTCTCTCTCGGGATGATTGTGTACTTCTTGGATTGTTTTCTCAACGGCTTTTTGAATGTTTCCCAAAGGGTCAAACTCTTTGAAAATCAAACCGGAGAAAGTTAGGATGGCAAAACCAATAAATAAAAATACAAAGGGATCGCCCAGGTAAGGAATCTCATATACCCCTTCCCAAATTCCTTTCCAGGTGAAAATTACAGCTATGGCTACATACAATGATGCTAAAAAATGTTTATCTTGTTCCCGCAAAAACATCTAATACCTCAAGCAGGGAAATGGAAGCTGGGTATAAATAGTTTTCTGATTTCCTTTTTACAGGACGCATAATTATCAAGATGCCAACTCATTGATACTAAAGATCCGACTTAATAGATACTAAAGTTGGCTTTCACTTTCTATCTTCAACTTTAAGAACATAATTGGAAGCCTTAAAAAATTTCTTGCAAAATTCACTTATCGGTTTAGGATCATACTTTTTGCAGCTGAAAATGTCAATAAAAGCCCGATTTCCAAATTCATCAAAATGAGCAACGATAGTGCTGGTTTCAATGAACTGCATCATTGAATATCCCCGCAGCTTATGATGGCCGAAACGTTTAATGTGCGGATTACCAACTCGTTTCATTTTTAATTTTTTAGCTAATAAATGAACAAACCGAGCAATAACTTCCGGATTAGTTATTAAGTTATAATTACATCCATGCAAATCCAAATTAGTGGAACGCCCCCACC
The DNA here is from genome assembly GCA_035289845.1 of Candidatus Nanoarchaeia archaeon. GTDB lineage: Archaea > Nanobdellota > Nanobdellia > Woesearchaeales > GW2011-AR9 > DATDWB01. The sequence continues at coordinate 8,378 of DATDWB010000049.1, forward strand.
AAGCATTCTTTAGAACCATAATTCTAGAAAGAATCTTAAATGTATAAATATATTTCGCTATCAGTTAATTACTTTTTAGTGGCAAAATAATCAAAAGATTTATAAACGTTTTTTTAAAACAAATCATAAAATCGGTGAATCTATGGATTTGTCTGAACTTAAAAAAGAGCAAGTAAAATTAGCGTCTAGGATTAGTTTGCAGGATGGTTTTTCTAGTATTAGCACTATCGGCGGAGCAGCTTGTGTGCAGGTTGGAGATAAATTGGCAGGAGCTGTCGTGGTCTGCGAATTTCCTTCTTTAAAATTGATTGAAAAACAGACTTTTGTTCTATCCGATCCTTTACCTCATAAACCTGGTTTTGCAGCTTATAGAGAGATGCCGGCATTGATCGAAGCGTTTAACAAGTTAGAGAAAGAGCCGGATGTTCTGTTAGTAGAAGGAGAAGGAATTGCTCATTTACGCCGGATTGGTATAGCCTCTCATTTAGGGTTGGTGTTAAATATTCCTACCATTGGGGTGGCGGACAAATTGTCAATCGGAGCAGTAAAAGAGGGTAAAATTATAGTTGATTTAGAAGTGCTGGGCTTTGAAATTAAAACTAGGGAGCATTCCAATCCAGTGTATGCTTCTCCCGGCCATTTGATATCGTTAGGATCAGTATTGAATATCTTGAAACAGACGATAGTGTATCCGCACAAGATGCCGGAGCCATTGCATCTGGCGAGCAAGATAGCGAGGAAGGTGAAGTAATGAACTTAGAAACAATTGTTGGTGATTTACGGGTATATAAAAAAATTGTTCCCGGTACTTTCCAGCACGCAGATGAATTGATGGATGGACGAAGAGATAATCCAAAACTGCCGAAAGAATGGTTTTACACTGCTGATGGTCAGGGTTATTTTTTGCGGGACGACGGCGAGATCGATTGGGTAATAACCCGAGAGCCGGAAAATTTAGTGCTGCGCCATCTTTATGATCGGGATAATAATTCTTTTGAACAATTAGTTCACCAGCACAATTTTCGTCCGGCGAATAAGGAAGCGTTAGAAGCCAAGGATGCTCCCAATACCGTGAAAGTAGATTATGATCAATTGATTTTAAGTGAATATAATCACGAATGGTGTAATTTAGAGATCCTCCTCAAAAATGGTTATATTAAAAATCCCCCGGGCTACATCCCTCCCTTTCCTGAAGAACAGAAAGTCATGAACCGATTAGGTTATACTTCTCAGAATCTGCAGATGTTGAAGGACAGAGGCATAACAACAACGAGAATTTATGTGCTTGCACCGGATTATATTTGACAAAAGATCAACGAAGATCCGGAGAAAAGATCATTGTGGCGGGCTTCGTGGCTGAATTATTTCAACTACGATTCCAATTTCGTTGCCAATGATCGTAACGTATACGATCGGAACGCCCTGCGTGGGGTAGCCCGTCGCCCCGAGAGGGGCGCGCTGACGCTCGCAGAGATGGGCGAGGCCGGTTCGTTGTCTTTTTAACGCGGGAGGATTAGCTGTCGTAGATGAACAAGTTATTAAAAAGTAAAAATCTTTATGGAATAGGATTAGGGGGAGAGGAAATAGGGATGATTATGGATTATAATTCTGAAATGTACACACCACATAAGCAAGCACTTTCTCTTATGAAGTGTGTTGGTTACATGCCTTATCTTATCTTTATCTGGGGAGGCACAATGCTTATCTGGAACTACAGAGTAAAGAACCAACTATTTTAACATTAATTGGATATGGGTGTGCCACTAGCATTTTCCTGGGGCTGGATTTTTTAAGGGCAAATTCATAAAAGCTGCTTTTTCCACTGGTGTGTTTACCAGTGGTTTGCATTCAATTGAATATCTATTGGAAAAAGCAGTGTCAGAAAACCGACCCGAGCGAAGCGAGCATGCAAGAAATGAGAAAACGATCTCATTTCTGCACAGAAATTAAATCGTAGTTTAATTTCTTGTGCCATCCGGTCCACTGAGAAACACAACGTGTTTCTGGTGTGCCAGAAATAAGAAAACTATCTTATTTCTGCACTGAAAATAAGTCGTTGCTTGTTTTCATGTGCCAGAAATCTCTGATTTCTGTGCATGTGACCGGTGGTGGTCGGTTTTCTTTGACAAATACGGAAATATTAAATAGATTATAATTATTTCTTATAATTTATGAAGTATCGTTATAAATTTTTACCTGTAGCCATAACCTTAGGGGTGCTGTTAATTCTTATATTCATTGGTTTTATAATTAATAATAGTGAAGCTTTTTTTGGTCAAGCGATTCAAACAAAATTTAGAACTGTTGAACCGTTGACAACAGAATTAAATGCCCCAATTTCATCGTTGGAATGCGCTGATCTCATCGTTCCGCAAGGAACATCGTTTGCCGATGGCAAGGCTTTCTGTCAGACAACAGGCTATCTGTCGTGCATTGAAAAGAGAAGTTATTCAACGACAACGTATTATTCTTCCATTGATGGAAAATGTCAGGATAAGACCTTTTCTGACTTCCAAATTGATCTTTTCACTTGTACTGATGAGATTCAACCACTCCCTCAAGAAACTAATCCTCCGCAATGCCAGCAATCGCCGCAGACAAAAAATATTTTAGCGCAGCAGAACCCAAGCGCGGCAAATCAAGCACTGATTGATAAATTTAAGACACAGCCAACGTACCTTATGGAAGGCCGGGATAAACAGGTTGATTATCTCTTGCAGCAGGTAGTATGCTGCAGGGTAGTGCAAAATTAAAAGAAAAAAGCCCCAGGGGAGACTTTCACAGTTCCGCTTTTTGGTAGTTCCTTCCAAGCCGAAAACTATTTGAACTCCCGACCTCCTGATATCTTGATACGCTTTTTGTAATTGTGTAAACGTAGCAGATAAGACTTTACAAGTCAGGTGCTATACCACTAAGCCACTGGGGCACAAAATGATCGTTCTTAACTTTATTTATTAACTTTTCTCTAAGAGAAAGCTAAATTATATTTTAGAGAAGTTTAAAAAAAGTAATTTTGGTTAATATATTGTTTGTTTAAGGTCAAAATTACGACTATTTCAAACTTTTCTTTAGAACTTTGCTAATAACTCATCTAATTTTGCAAAGTTCTCTTTAGTTAATAAACTCAGTAAAATCCAACCTCACTCTTCTTTAATATGTGAAGGGAAAGCTATTGAGGGATAGAATGCTCTTCCTTCTTCGTATGGCAGGTGGCGTTTTAACTTAAACCACTGTTTGATAGAGTTCTGGATGTAATAGGCTTCCTGGTATAATTCTTTTTTATGCTGTTCTAAGGACTGGCCGTATATTCGAGTGGAAAAAATGTTCTTGAAGTGCTTCAAAAAGCTGTGCTGGCTGAATTTTTCTTTATATATCTCTTCAATGTAGGGCGCCAGGGAAATCTCAACCTCGCCCTTGTCAATTTTTATTTTCCGTCCGTCCTTTACTATTTCAGTAGATTTCAGTCCAATTATATGCATATCAAAATCTAAGTAAAATCCGATATAATCCGGACTGCTGGGTGATTTTTTGAAAGTTCTCCACCGGATCCAGTTTTCTTTAGATCCGTCCTGACCAATTTTTTCGTAATAATAAGATTCCCAATGTTCACTGCCTTCTTCTTCTTTATCTCCCCAGCCCCGTTCTATTAGCATAAAATATAGCGTATCATACAATTCTCTCATATCAAATATGTCTCTGTACTTAACTTTCATCGCTGGAAGAGAGATAAGATTACTAGTCTTATGTTTAGGCATAATGTTTTAGGTGCGGATTAAGATATATAAATTTTTTTGAAGTTAGGGCTCTGTAGAAAAAGTCCTACTTCGCAGACCACAACCCTAAACTAAAGTCTAGGAACATGGTCTGCTACGTCTGGTCAAGTCAAGATTATCTGTGATAATCGTTGACAATCTTGACCTAGACGGACTTTTTTCACAGAGCCTGAAGTTAGAATTTAAGTTTCCTCCTAAACCACAAATAAAATATCCAAGTTGTTCCCAAGGCCATGTCAATTATAGCAGCTTTAACTTCTTTAGCCAAAGTGGCTGCGGATTTAGCTAGCTCGGGAGCGGGCTCAAATATAAACGATCCATGGTAAACTGAAAATTGGTAGTCTAACGGCCAAAATAAGGGTACTCCAAAGTTAGAAATTGAATCTAAGGCCAGATGAGTTAAAATACCTAAACCAATAGCAATTGAAAAGATTAGCTTTTGGTTTGCAAATTCTTTCTTCTTTCTTAAGAAAAGGCTGGAAAATAAGAATACCAGCCCGGCCATTATTAAGGCAAATAATAGACTATGGGTTAAAGTCCGATGTAAATCTGTTTTGATAGTCCAATCCAGCAAAAAGTCGATATCGGGCAGAATTCCTCCCAACAAGAGAAAAAACCAGCCATAATGCCCTAGCTTGGTTTTAGTTATTTTTTGATAGATTTTTCCTACTAACCAGGCTCCAATTAGGTGGGCAAAGGCGTAAGGCATAGTTTAACTAAGAATTAAAGGATTATAAAAATGTTGGTGTTGGTTGGCCTGGTCCTATTTTAAAGATAACTTTGCAAAATTAGATGATTTATTAGCAAAGTTCTAAAGAGAAGTTTGAAATAGTTGTAATTTTGACCTTAAACAAACAATATATCAACCAAAATTACTTTTTTTCAAACTTCTCTAAAGAATAATTTAAATAAAGGCAGCCTTTTGCAGTGCCTATGTTAATCGGAGTAGTAGGCAAACCTAATGTAGGGAAAAGTACCTTCTTTAAAGCAGCTACCTTAGCGGAAGCTGAGATAGCTAATTACCCCTTTGCAACCATCAAACCTAACTATGGGGTAGGATTCGTAAAGATTAAGTCAGTAGCTTGGGAGTTTGGCAAAATTCCTAATCCTCGAGAAGGATACTACTTAGATGGATGGAGATTTGTTCCCGTGCAAATGATTGATGTAGCCGGTCTAGTTCCAGGAGCGCATGAAGGCAAAGGAATGGGCAATCAATTCTTAGATGATCTTAGGCAGGCAGATGTGTTAATTCATGTCATTGACATCTCAGGGTCAACTACTGAAAAAGGTGAGGTGGTTGAGGTTGGCAGTTATGATCCCAGCCAGGATGTAAAATTTTTGGAAGTTGAACTGGACCAATGGTATTTGGGGATTATTAAGAAAGGCTGGGAGAAATTTGCCCGTACGGTAATGCAGGAGAAACAGCCCATAGAAATTGCTTTAGGCAAACAGTTGTCAGGCTTGAAAGTGAGTGAAGAATTAATAAAATTAGCGGTTAAAGATCTAAATTTAGATAAAGATAAACCCAATTCTTGGAATGAACGGGAGTTAAATGATTTAGCGGTCTATCTCCGTCGGCAGACTAAACCAATGATTATTGCAGCCAATAAAATTGATCTACCAGGAGCGGAAGAAAATTTTCAGCGGCTGCAGCGGGAATTTGCTGATTATACCTTCATCCGTTGTTCAGCAGAATCCGAGCTGGCCTTAAAAGAAGCAGCTAAGGCTGGATTGATAAAATACGTTCCAGGGGATGGCAATTTTAACATTATTCAAGAATCAAAATTAAACGATCGGCAGAAGAAAGCTTTATCTTTTATTCAAGATAATATTCTTAAAAAGTTTAAAACCACCGGAGTGCAGCCGGTCTTGGATTGGGCAGTGTTTAATCTGTTAAAATATATTGCCGTTTTTCCGGGAGGGGTGAATAAACTAGAAGATAAGGATGGAAATGTACTGCCGGACTGTTTCCTGCTTCCGCCGAATTCCACCGCCTTAAGTTTTGCTTACAAACTGCATACGGATTTAGGAAAGAATTTTATCCGAGCTATTGATGTCCGGACTAAACGGACGGTGGGTAAGGAACATTTGCTTAAGCACCGGGATCTAATAGAAATCGTGGCGGGGAAATAAGTTTAACTGAGTTTTGGATTAAAAATAAATAAAGATCAAAGGCCAAGTAAATAACTTTAAATTAGCTTTCTTCAGCTTTCTTTAACTGTGGGCTTAGTAGAAAATCTCACTTTGTTCGGTTAGCGCGGACTCGCTCTTAGCTTGGAAAATTGTAATGCGGTGCCTTCCCCTAGGGATGGACCCCTTCCGCAGACTTATTATTAATAACAAGTACCGCTCGTGTATTCGCGCTAACTACATTTTTCACTAAGCTTTAACTCTATCTTTGGGGTATAGAAATTCTTAAAAACTCCACCTTAGGACTAGGAAAAACGAGGTGCGGACTTAAAAATGGGGTTGATTAAATCTTTAGGGTTGTTTAGGACAAGAAAAAGTCCGGAACAGGAAGTAATACCCCTGCAAAATTTTGGTTCTTGGTTTAAAAATCAGCGCGAAATAATAATCAAAGAATCTAATTTGGCTGAATCCAGTTCAAATTTTTCTAAAAAAATTGCTGATAAAGGCTGGTATTTAACTGCGCAAATTGAAAAATGGGAAGAAAAAATTGACAACCTGCCCAAAGATAAACGGCAGGAACTCAATTTAATTTTTTCCCAAGTGCGGAAATTGATGGATACGGTAACTTCCTTAACCGAACCAAAATTAGATAAAGTTATTTATGTTAATACTCAATTAGCTCAGCCGTTAGAAAACTTAATTAAATTGCTGGAGAAAAGCTTTTTCATCCATGATTTTTCTTATATTCTAGAGGAGGCTGAAAAAACTAAACGAGATGTAAATCCTTTGTTTAAGGAACTGATTGAATTTTCCAATTTGCAGAAAAGTTTTAGTAATAAAGTTAATTACTGCAAAATCCTGACTTTAGATAAGATTGAAGAAAAGGCCGAAAAGCTGCAATACCTGCTTCATAAGTATAATCATTCTTCCCAGAAGTTAGATTACAAGCAATCGCGGCTAATTGCAGCTACTTCTAAAAAAACAGAGAAAGACAGCTTGATCTCTAATTTAAAGGATAATAAAATGAATGCCAGTTTAGGGGATTCAGGTGATAATTGGGATGATAATTCTGAGGAGGGTGATTATTCTAGTGATAGGAAAGAAGACAGGTCTACAATAGTTAATAATAAAGCCGAGACTTTGATTAGACAAAAAAGGCAGCTGGAAGATTTAAAATCAACTTTTGGTCAGATAAGATTGATATTAAGGAAATATCTGGAACTTAATCCTAATAAATTGTTAGCTGAGTATGTCAATGACCCCATTAAGGCCTTAGAAAAAGATGAGGGTTTGACAATCATACATACCTTGCAGCACTTAAAAGCAGTGTTGGCAGCTGGCAGGTTTAATTTTCCTCTAGCCCAGCGGGATTCAACCATTAAATTACTAGATGAACTTTGTACGGTTAAATTAGCCCAATGTTCCGCCATACATTTGAAATTTAAGAAAGAGCTGGCTTCTTTCCCAGTTGAAATTTCAGACCAGATTAAGGATCCGCTGCTAGCCTCAAAGCTGCAGGATATTGAATATCGCCGGGAACATTTCTCTAAGCAGATAGAATCATTGAAAGAGGAAGTTGAGCAATTAGATGAAGAAGCAGCCCAAATTAAGGATAATATTCTTAAAGAAAAGGATATGCTGCAAAAATTGGTTAAAGTAGTTTTGGATAAGGATATCTTATTGTCGTTTTGAGTTGGCGGCAATCATTTTACCTAATTCCAATTTTCTTTCTAAACTTTCGATAATTCTTTTCCAAGGCTTTCAATCCCGGTAATTGTTCGCCAGATAAAAAAGCCAACGCTGCTCCCCCGCCGCTGGATAAATAAGTTATTTTATGTTCTAAATGAAACTTTTGAATGGCTTCAGCAGTTTCTCCGCCGCCGCAAATAGTGTAAGCTGGCAGAGAACTTATAAATCGGCCAATTTCTCGAGTTGCATTGGCAAATTGGACCCACTCAAAGTAGCCTAAAGGTCCATTCCAGACAATAGTCCTGGCATTTTTCAAGATTAGTTTATATTTTTCAATAGTATTGGGCCCTAAATCTAATCCAATTTGATGATTTTTGATTTGGTTTGAGGCCACAATTTCGGTTCGGGATTGGGGAGAGAAAGAATCAGCAGCAATTATGTCTATCGGCAGGACTATTTTTTTGGCCAGCCGTTGGTTCAATATTTTTTTAGCTAACTTGACTGAGCTTCGATCAATTTTGGACATGCCCACCGGTATTTTTTTTGCTTTTAAGAAGGAAAAAGCGATAGCTCCGCCAATTAAGATAATATCCGCTTGTTTTAAGGCTTGTTTAAGCAAGTTAATTTTGTTAAGTTTGGATCCGCCTAAAATCCATACCGCTGGCCGTTGAGGTTTTAAAGCCTGGTGAAGCTGATTGATTTCCTCTTGAACTAAAAAACCGGCCACGGAAGGCAAATATTGGGTTATGGCCTGGATGGAAGCATTTTTTTGGTGGCAGGCTCCAAAGGCATCATTAACATAAACTTCGGCTAGATTAGCTAGGGAATGAGCAAAGAAGGAATCATTAGCTTCTTCTTCCGGATGAAAGCGCAAATTTTCCAACAAAATTATTTCTCTAGGTTTAGCCTGATTTACTTTGGTTCTAACTAACTGACCAAGACAGTCATTTAATTTAGTGATTTTATATCTAGGAAAATGCAGCTGTAATTCTTGGGCTAAAGGATTTACGCGCAACGAGTCCACTACTTTGCCTTCCGGACGCCCTAGATGGGTGCAGATTATTAATTGGCATTTTTTTTGCAGCAGGTATTTGATGGTTGGCAGAGTGAGTCTAATTTTACGATCATCTTTTACTTTTAAGTGGGAATTGGGACTAGAATTGGCTTCTAGAGGGACATTAAAATCAACCCGCAGCAGGACTCTTTTTTTTTCCAGCGGAAAATTAGGAAGAGAAAAAAAATTAAAATTGTCAGCGGGCGAGAAGTTTAGTATTCTACGGGGATTAGAATTTTCATTTTCTTTTTTTTCAGATAACATTTAATTTATTCATTCGATTAAAATATATAAATTTGTCTTAATTATTATTTTAATCACCCACTAATCACCTTCAATTAAGTATATTTCCACTTTCAAGTGAAACTAAATTTTTATAAATAATAATTCTTATTCTAGAAGACAGTTCAATAATTAAGTTCATAATTTAATTAGAAAAAGAGGTTGGTTATAGATGAAAAGAAAAACATTATTTGGTTTAATCACAATATTAGTTGTATCTTTGTTAGCATTGATGGTTTATGCTAGTGGTGGGATTGGTGAAATTATAGGGTTGGGAACTATCCAGCCAATCGAAGTTGCTTCTCCTACCGAGGGGGATAACATTAGTGGCAACTACAACTTTACTGTTATTATAGAGCAAGTTAACTCTACAGGTATATATAACGTAACTTTTCACTTCAACGCTTCTAACGCTACCGGTGGGGCTAACCCAACTGGAGGAAATATGCGTTCCTTATATAATCTTACCATCTTTAACGATACTTTTAATCAAAGCAGATTTAATACCACTTTTAATACAGCTTTATTACCAAATGGAAAATATAACCTAACTGTTATTGCTTATAACCAATCTGGTGGGTCTAACTCAACAGTTGCTGTTGAAATAAGTATTGATAATCCTAGTAATATAATGGTGAGTGTACCATCAGTAGATTCTCCTACCGCGGGGGATAACATCAGTGGAAGCTATAACTTTACTGCAACCTTTGATTATAACTCCACCAATTTAAAGAACGTAACTTTTTACTTCAACGCTTCTAACGCCTCTAATAGGGCTAATCCAACTGGAGGAAATATGCTTTCCTTGTATAATCTTACTATCTTTAATAACACTTTTAATCAAACCAGATTTAATACCACTTTTAATACTGCTTTGGTGCCAGATGGTAATTACAATCTTACAGTTAAAGCTTATAATGATTCAGGTTCATTTAACACAACGGTTCTTATTACCTTAACTGTTGATAATACTAAACCCAATGCCACTAAAAATGTGACTAATGCTAATTATGATATCAATAATCATACCATGGCTTTAAACACTACCTCAACCTATTATACTAATAGAACTTTTAACATTACAGCGGCCGATTCAATGACTGGAGTGCAAAACATAACTTTATCT
>DATDWB010000050.1:0-46364 GCA_035289845.1 Candidatus Nanoarchaeia archaeon
CGGCAAATAGTATGCTTAAAAGAGGAATGGGAGAAACATTGCGTGGTCTTACCGTCTGGCAACAAGCCAGACATTTTTATGCGAAATGTTTTACCCATAATATGCTTGTGAGGTGCTGTTGATGGAACTTGCAACTAAGCCCTTCTCCCTACCTCATCGACTTCTCAATATTTTTAATAGCCAGAGGGACAAGTCCTTTTCGGAAAAACCCACTCTCAACCAGTAATTCAATTAGTCCCTTAACCTTGGGTGATTTTACCCGCATTTTCAGCTCCTGCAAATCATTGTGCAAAAGACGAAGGGAACTAATTATTTCTAATCCTTGATTCTCTGAGACTGTAATATTGTCGCTTAATAAGATATTTATATCCGCCCGAACTTTGGCTATTAATTCTCTTACCATATTTTCCTCTGATAAGATAATTCTAGTCAAAGATACCAGCTTTGAATAAAGTTGTTTTAATTTTTTCTTATTTAACTTGGATTTATCAATTGCGCCCCTCATTTTTTCACCTTTTTACATTCCCTTTCCCTGGGGCATCTTCCCGCCCATCCGTTTCATAAGCTTACCCATATCTTGTTCACCTTTGAACATTTTCATCATTTTCTTGCTCTGTTTAAACTGCTTCAATAATTCTCGCACGTCTTTGGCTGAAGTTCCTGAACCAGAGGCGATCCTATCTATTCTTTCCGTGGTAATCAAATCCGGATTTTCCAATTCTTTCTTAGTGCAGGAGTCGAGGATATATTTCCATTTTTCCAATTTACCTTCCTGCACTTCCAGCATTTCCTTGGGCATTTTAAGCGATCCCAGGCCGGGGATCATTTCCATTATTTTTTGGAATGAACCCATTTTTTTTAAAGAACTCATTTGTTCATAAAGATCAACCAGGTTAAATTGCCCTTTCAGGAATTTGTCTTTCAGATCCTCGGCATCCTTCTCAGAGATAACTTCTCGGGCTTTTTCTAATAAAGATTCTAAATCCCCCATCCCAATAAGTTTACTGACAAATCGTTGCGGGTGGAAAACTTCTAAATCATCTATTTTTTCTCCTATTCCAATAAAGTTAATTGGTGCTCCAGTAACTGCGCAGGCTGATAAGGCTCCTCCGCCTTTAGCGGTACCTTCCAATTTAGTGACTATAACTCCCGTAACCTGGCAGGTGTCATGGAAAGCTTGCGCTTGTTTTTGGGCAGCTTGTCCTATATCCGCGGATATGACCAGCAATCTGGCATCAGCCTTTACACTAGTATTTAATTCATTCAACTCGGCGATCAAATCTTCCGATAGGGCATCCCTTCCGGCAGTATCTACTATTACTAAGTCATAATTAGCTAACTTTTCTTTAAATTGGGTGTAAATCTTAACCGGATTTTTTTGTTTCTTATCTCCAAAGAAATCAACTCCTACTTTAGCTGCCAGCTGCTCTAATTGGTCATAAGCCGCCGGTCTCCAAGTGTCAGTTTGCATTACTGCTACTTTGCAGCCTCGTTTCTTGTAAAATTTAGCCAATTTTCCGGCAGTAGTCGTTTTACCAGACCCAAATAATCCCACTAACAGGATCTGGGTAGGCTTTTTGCCTAGGGCCAATTCATGAGTTTCCTGCCCCAGGAACCGGGTTAATTCTTCATAAACTATCTTAATTAGCTGTTCCCGCTTGGTTATACCCGGCGGATTTTTTTCCTTAGCCCGCTCCTTTATTTTAGTGGTCAATTCTAACACTAACTGAACATTAGTATCGGATTGGAGCAGGGCTCGCTGGATATCTTTCACTAATTCGGTTATTAGTTTATCATCTACAAACATCGATTTAGTTATCTTGCTTAAGGTGTTCTTGAGTGAATCACCTAGTTTTTCCAGTACCATTTAGTCTTAAAAATAGCCAGTTTATATAAAATTAATTGAGATATAGTGAGCGACCTAATTAATGTATACTAATTTCGCTCACTATCTAGTAAATGACAGGAGATTTTTTATGCGTTATTGATGTCATTTACTAATAAAATGGGCCTATTGGGACTTTCGTTCCTAGAGGAATTCGAACCCAAATCAACCGGTGACTGCAAATTTAAACCCTGCACTAGGCTGGTCTTAAATCCACCGAAGCCGGCCGCACTTTCTGGCAATATTGTCCAGGTTATGCTATAAGCCCAAAACAAGGGTATATTCCGGCTCAGTTTTAAAAATGTTGCGGAGAATTGACTCCTTTTTGAATAATTATTTAAAAAAGTTAAAAAAAATTGAATTTAACGTAATTCTTTAGCATCAACGCCTTGCCGGGTATTAACCACTCCTACTAACATATATCCATCAGTAGTTCTTAAGATCATAGCTTTCTTTTGGCTGAAAGCTTTGTTCTTTAATTCATAGTTCATATTGTCCGCTTCAGTAATACTCATGGTATAATACAAGTCTTTGTAAGTTATACCTCTTAATTCATTCCATTCCACAGTATACCCAGTCATGGATAGAGCTTGCCCTTTAGCTAAAGTATGACAATCTAAAGTTCCATCGGAACATCTGGTTACTATCCAAAATTCTAATTCCGTGCTTTCATCACTAGTTATTTTTCCAGTTAAATCTTGGCTGGAAGTATTGGTTAACATTACTACTGCTACCCCAATTAAAGCCACTATTCCTACAATTCCCAGGGAGCGGTAATCAAATGGGCTGGCCCTGCTGTTTCTTCTTGTCATTAAACATCACCTTTTTTTTATTTTGAAACACAATCAAAATATTTTGAATTAAGTATTATTTCTGCCTTTAAATATGTTTTTGTTTTTAGAGTGTAATATAACGGCAAATTACCTAAAATTAACTTCAATTAACAATAGAGAAGTTTGCATAATTAAATTATTTATCCGCAAACTTCTCAATAATAAACAACAACAGAACTAAAAAATTAATCTTAATTAATAATTATAAAAAAAATAATAAAACAATTTATTCTAAATATTCAGTCACTACTGCAACCATGGCACTATTTTGATTCAGAGATAACAGTAAAGCTCTTCGATTACTGAAATTTTTCTTCTTCAATTCATACTCTAATTTATCTGACAGATATACTTGTTGAGTATATGTCTTAGCCTTAAAGGTTATGTCATTATTTTCATCCCAGATCAAGTGATACTTAGGCAAAGCTAAGGTCTGACCTTTATTAAGGGTGTGGCATTCTAAGGTTCCATCATTACATCTTTCTAAAATTAAAGCATCCAAACTGCTGCCGGCAGTTGCTTTACCAGTTAGATCTTGGCTGGTAGTGTTGGTTAACATAACTACTACTATTCCTACCAAAGCTACAATACCCACTACTCCCAAAGACCTATAATCAACTGGGTTACTTCTATTGTTTCTTCTAGTCATTAAGCATCACCTACTTTTTGATTTATTTAGTCTAAGTAAACATTTTGCCTTTAAATATGTTTTCTTTTTGGGGTGCTGTGTGTTATCCCGAAACTATTTCCTTACGACAAACTTTTTGATGTTTTGTCCACAAGAGCCTAAATTAGTACCTGGCCCAAGCAGAAAATATTTTTGCATTAAAAACCGGTCCCGGGTCTAACTTATCAATGCCCTTACTGCTATCGTTGCATAACTGCCTTTACCTAAGAAAAATATTATTTTAACTTTTTTCCGTCCAGAATTTAATTCATCTTTCATCAATTTTCCGATACTCAACTTCTCAACTTTAACCCAAGCCCGGCGTTCTTCACCTTCCAAAGTTAATTGAGGCAGTTGTTTTATTATAAACTCCTTAATGGTTATCTCTTCCTCTGCTAAAATGTTAGTTATGGTCTCTTTAAGAATCAAATCTTTAAATTCGGTAGAGAAACCAACTAAAGGTATCCTGAATTCTGTATCCCTATCCTTAATAGCATTTAGATTGATAAATATAAATTCACCCAATGAATATTTAATTCGTTTTAGGGGGCTAGTTTTGGTCTTAACTAATTCACCCGCTTTCAGTTCCAAATATCGGCTTAAAGTTTCATTCCAGACATAACTTTGGAAGGCGTTTATATACATTCTTAATAGCCTTGGTGGGAGCTTCTTTAAGGCGCCGATACCATCGTTAGGATAACTCAGAAGGTGAGCAGAACTGTCTTTATATCCAGTTAACTCGGCTGCTTCTTTAAATTTCCGTTTGAGAATAAGTCTTCCAATTTGAGTATTATTTTTAGAAAATCTTTGTTCATCAAAATAATTGGGAATAAACTCCACCGGTGATATTTTTAGTTTGTCCGGCAAATTTCTGGCCACTATGACAAATTCATTGCCTTTCAAATCGCCCAGGGAAATTTTCTGACCACCGCATCCAATAATAGTAAGATGACAATTATCAATCTTTACCTGATCTAACTTCTCTTTACTTATTGTTCCAGGCACAGATATAAATTGCTCGGTTACAGCCTGTTTATCTTTGCTTCCGGCAAAGCCAATTTCTTTTTCTTTTAAATTTAGTTTTTTTGCTAATTGCTTAATTACGTCTAAAGTATTGCGGCTCTTTTTCTTAAGAAGGAGGTAGGTATAACTTTCCCTATGATTCGTTTTGTCTATTTTTAAAGAAGTTATTTCAGTTACTTGAAAATCTTCGGTGGTTTGCTTTAATTTGTACATCTAGTTAAGAATAGGGTAGTTTTTAAAAATGTTGTTTAAGTGGTGCTGTAGAAAAAGTCCGTCTAGGTCAAGATTGTCAATGATTATCGCAGATCATTTTGACTTGACCAGACGAAGCAGACCATGTTCCTAAACTTTAGTTTAGGGTTGTGGTCTGCGAAGTAGGACTTTTTCTACAAAGCCGTTTAATGGAACACTATTTTCTATTACTTTTTGTTCTCCCGTTCTAACAATAAGGCGGTGTAAGCTTCGGTAATTGTTCGGGTGATAATCTCATCGTAGTCCCCAGTATCTGTTCCAACTTTGGCGAACGATAAATATTTTAGTTCTGGTTGAAAACATCCCCCCTCTTTTATGAACTCTCCTTCCAGATATAGTCTTGGCGAACCATCAACTACTAGAAACCGGACTTGCTCCGCCAAAAATACGACTTCATCATCCATAACATAATTTACTGGTGCCATTTATAACTAAATAATTATTCTATTTTTAAAGATTTCATTACTATTTTCACTTTTGTTCTTCCAGCTTCCTTACCTTTAACTTCAAGAAAACAATCCGGGCCTTATTTGGGTCATCAAAGAAAACCTGGCCTTTACATCTGCGGAAAAAGTCAAAAGCCGCTCCTTGGTTGGTCTTAATCTTTTTCTCCTCCACTTCCAGGGCGGGGAAGGGAGAACTTTGCTCAATTCCAATCACTAATTTATCTTTTCCAATCCATAATTGGAATTTTTGCAGCTCCGAATAATTAATTCCGTTAGAACAAGCCTCGTTAAGAAAATAAGCCACTTCGTCTTCCTCAGCATAATGCAGCCAATTGTAATGGTCAAAATTAGTTCCATAATAATCATTAATCAACTCCATTATTTTCCACTTAGCGGACCCATAATTTGCTAGAAACACTTCCATATCAAGCCCCTTATCTTTGCTTTTAATCAGAAATTCGTGGTAGGTATAATTCTTAAGATCAGCTAATACTTCCTGGAGCTGAAGATTAAAGTTTAAAACCATAATTTAATTAAGAAGAGTAAACTTTAAAAAATAGCCGATGAAACAGCCTCTATGGATTATAAGACTATATCTTGGTACAAGTATGTTAGGATTGATAGTCCTGAATCCATGCGGGAAGACTTAAGATCTATCTGCCAAGAATTAGGGATCCTGGGCCGAATATTGATTAGTAAGGAAGGGGTAAATGGGTCGGTGTCTGGAACAATTGAATCTATTGAGCAATTTAAATATCTATTAAAAACCATCCCTGCACTATCCAACTTAACTTTTAGAGAACAGCTAGTAAAGAAAAATGCTTACCATAAATTAGTGGTCCGGGTAAGGGAAGAAATTTGCGCTTTCGGCCAAGAAGTAGATTTAAGCCGTACCGGGATCCATTTAAGCCCAGCGGAGTTAAATCGATTTTATGGCCAGGAAGATTTTGTGATCGTTGACGCTAGGAATGAATATGAATATGCTGTCGGCCGATTTAAGCACGCAGTTAAGATGCCTATTAAAAATTTTAGAGAATTTCCTAAAGCTGCCCAAAATTTAAATCCTTATAAGGATAAAAAAATAGTTCTTTATTGTACCGGGGGAGTAAGATGTGAGAAGGCTTCAGCCTATTTGAAACAGGAAGGATTTAAGGAAGTGTTCCAGCTTCAGGGCGGGATAATAAATTATGTAAACCGTCATCCTGACGGGTACTGGGAAGGCGGATTATTTGTATTTGACGACCGGCTGGTTTCAGACGTAGCTAAACCAATTACTAACTGCCAACATTGCGGCCTTGACTGTGAACAATATGTTAACTGCCACAATCTAGACTGTGATAAATTAACCGTTATTTGTGCTAATTGCCAGACCAAGATGAATAACACTTGTTCCCTAGAATGCCAAAATGCGCCCCGACAACGGAAGGAAGCTCCCCTGGAAAAATTAACTGCAAAAAAAGTAATCGGGCGGGTTGAAAATTATTACCCTAAATCTAAAATTGCCTTGATAAAGATTAATTATCCCATTAACCTAAATGCCGCTATTTATTTTTTTGGAAAAACTACTGCCTCAACAGTGCAAGAGATTACTGCTATGCGTTCAGAGCAGGGTAAAGAGATAGATTTTGCCCCCGCAGGAGAAACAATAACTATTCCAGTAATAGAAAAAGTAAGAAAAAATGATAAAATGGGGTTGTGTTCTTAGTCAAATCTAATTTTTAGTCTGTCTGTTAGGCCGCCCAAGCTAAAGCGCTTAGTGCACCTACTACCGCCCCCATTAGGACTAAATTTACTAGATCATAAGCCGTATTTAGGAAATACAAAGACCAGGATTTACCTTCCCAGAATACTCCGCCTAAAGACTTTGTGGCCACAAAACCAATCCAGATTATTATTCCTACTAATGCTCCACCAAAAGCATTAGTCAATGCGGAAGTTGCTCCGGTAACATCGATCCAGCCAACTTCTACCACAACCCAGCTCAATACGGCAGCAGTTATCAATGAGGCCACAAAGCTAAAGAAATAAGTTTTGCCCATTCCTTTCTGTTTAGCTTTGTCCTTATCTTTGTCGTTTAATTTCATCAAACTCATCCATTTTTTACCGAATAACGGGCCATACCACAAAAATCCTAGGGCCTGGGAAACTATTGCGGCGATTAAAATTTCTAAATACATTTTTTCACGCTCCTTTTTATAAGATTATTAAAACTAATCTATACAAAAGAAAAATTAATATTAAAACCTTTCTTTTTTCGACACTATAACTTTATCGGCAGGTATTGCGTAATTGCCGATTGGCCGAGTCTCACAGAGTTGATTGAAACGACCTGAGCCGAATAAAATGAGGTGAAGTTGAGAAGTCAGCTAGGCCCCGCAATACCGTCTGCTCATAAGGTAACAGTGTCCTTTTTTCCTAAAACAGTTAAATACTATCTCCTCATGGAACAACACTATCCACCAATGGAACCAACACTATCCTCATTAATTAAGCTGGAACACTCCAGCCTATCTCGAGGCATTCCCATAATCGGCCGGGAAAAAGGACACTGGTTACTGCAGCAGGTAAAACAATTGCAGCCTAAACGAATCTTGGAATTAGGGACAGCCAATGGCTACAGCGGCTGCATCTTGGGGAGTGGGGGGGCACAATTGATAACTGTGGAGATAGATGAACGGATGGCCCAAGAGGCAGTTAACAATTTTGCTGAATTTAATGTCCGGGCTCAGGTAATAGTTGGAGACGGGGTGAAAATAATTAAGGATTTAGTTAACAATTTAGTTAACAATAAACAATATTTTGATTTAATTTTTATTGATTTTGCCAAGAATAAATATATTGCAGCATTAGATTACTGCCTCAAATTAATTCTGCCGGGCGGAGTTATTATCGCTGACAATATATCTATGGGGGGGTGTAAAGATTTCAAGGAAGCAGTGCTTAATCATCCTAAATTAAAGACGGAAATAATCCCTATCAAGGATGGACTTAGTTATAGTAAATTAATTTAAGGTTTATATTTTATCCAAATTTAATCGGCAGAATCATAGTCCTTTCACCAATCCGAGAAGTCACTATTGCCTTGGAAATGTTATTATTAAGTGCATTTAATACTGCCTGTTCTAATCCTACCTCATTATCCAGAATTTGCAATTTGGTTATTCTGCCTTGCCTTCGGTGAGGTTCAACTTCTTCAATCTTAGTCAGAACCAATTTTTCATATCTTGGTTCTTGACCAGAGAATATATCAGCTCCCGAAAGATTAACTTCATAACCTTGTCCTTGATAAACTATCCCTCGACTAGTGCTGCCATCTTGATATTGTACATAGACTACTTTATTTTCATATTCGGTCCAATCATCATTAAATAGTTGCCAGGACATGATAAATCCTAATTGATATTTATATTTAAGGGTTGCTGAATCTAATTCTGATGTTTTTTACCAAATTCCAAGATAAAATTATTAAAGCAATAAGATAAATTCTTACTTACGGACCCGTAGCCTAGACTGGATAGGGCGACAGCCTCCTATAAAAAGCATCGTTTTTAAGTTAGCCGCTGGTGATAGCTGTAGGTCGGGGGTTCAAATCCTCCCGGGTCCGCTTTTTTTCCAGTTTGTAAATCCCCACCCTAACCTTTAAATAGCCTTTGGTAATACTAAAAACTAGATGTTATCCGACAAACAAGTCCAATTTTTGCAGGAAGAATTAGCTAGTGCCAAAAACCCCCTATTTGTCTACGATGGGGATGCCGACGGCCTGGCTTCATTCTTGCTCTTATACCGGGTTCATATGGAAGGTAGAGGAGTAATTTTAACCACCACACCTAAATTGAATGCCCTTCATTTACGCAGGGTAGAAGAAATAAATCCAGATAAAATCTTTATCTTGGACTTACCCATCGTTGAACAGGATTTTATTGATGGAGCTAATCGGCCGATATTTTGGATTGATCATCATGGTCCCTTTGAGCGGAAGAATGTCCACTACTTTAACCCCAAGTTGAAAAACCCAGATTCTTATTTTCCCACCACCAGGATGGCTTATCAAGTAAGCAGCAATCCGGATGATATGTGGATTGCCGCGGTGGGTTGTCTAGCCGATTGGCATATGCCTGATTTCATTGACCAATTCATTGAAAAATATCCTAACTTACTGTCTAAGAAAGAAGATTTGCCTACTACTGTGTTCAAACGGCCGGTAGGTTTATTGGTCAAAATGTTTTTTTTCCTGCTAAAAGGGCCCAGTTCGGAAGTTCGTAAATGTGTGAAAATATTGACCCGGATAAAATCACCGGAAGAAATATTGGAACAGCAGACTTCCCCCGGAAAGTATTTGTATAAACATTTTGAATCAGTTAACAAAAAATATGAGGTACTTCTGGCTGAAGCCAAGAAAAAAGTTACTCGCAGCCGTATTTTATTGTTTTATTATACTGAAAATCAATGGTCTTTTACAAGTAATTTAGCTAACGAGTTATCTGCTCTGTATCCTAAAAAAATCATAATTATTGCTCGTAAAAAATCTGGAGAGATGAAATGCAGTTTACGGGCTACTGTCCCAATCTCCGGGGCGTTAGAGAAAGCTTTAGTAGGAATTGATGGTTACGGCGGCGGGCATCCTAACGCCTGTGGTACAGTTGTTAAGGAGGAGGATTGGGATAGATTCCTGTCTAACTTTAGGGAAGAAACCAAATCTATGAAATGATATCTCCAACCAGCTTAACTTTAGTGGGTCAATATTCAATTTCCTTGGGCGGGATTATGGCGGGATATATTCTGGCAGTGATAGCTAAAGAAGAGCTAACTCCGGGGCTGAAATATTTCCAGTTTATCCGCCGGGGGCTGTTTGTAATTTTGGGGTTGTCGGTTTCTTATCTTTTTTTAATTCACAGTATTATATACGCCTTTGCTTATGCTTTAATTTTGTCCATTATCTTTATAGCAGCCGAACTTAAAATTAGGAATTACTGGTTTGATTTGGTATACTACTTATTTTTTAGCCTGCCATTATTCTTTTCAAATCCAAATTTAAATACCAGTTTAAGTAATTTACATTCTTTGATACCCATCGTCTTGTTCTGGTATGGTCTTCCGTTAGGAACACTTATTTATCAGCAATATCATGCTAAGTTAAGAAAAAAATAAATCACCGCTATACTATGAAATCAGCTAAGAATTTAGAAGAAACTATTAAAGACAAAGTTCAGCCGCTGCTGGAAAAAAGTATGGAAAAAAGCTGGGGTCTAACTATACCTAAGCTGGAGTTAGATTTGTCGGATAGATTAAAAAATCAACACAGCGACTTGTATATTCCTTTTGAGCTAGATTTTGAACCAGCTAAACATAAATTTAAGAAAGAATTTTTGCAGCGGGAATTAAGACGGCATCTGGGCAATGTTTCTCAGCTGGCTAAATTTTTAGGGATAGATCGGCGGAGTATCCATCGGGCAATAAAAGAGTTCAAGATAAAAGTTGATCGATTAAAATTTCAGCCTCCGGAAGAGTTTCAAGAAGAATTCATTGATAAGGCCATCCGGTCAACATTAAGTGAATACAAAAAAATAATCACTCCCGAGAAGATGGAACAGATGTATCAGGAAGTCCCCTCCTTATCTCGAAATATTGCTAAAGTTCTTCCCCCTCCGGAAATGACTTGGAAGGAGGCCGAGCAGGAATTTGAACGCCAATTCTTGTCTCACGCTTTGGAAGAAAATTTAGGCCGAGTTTCTGATACTGCCCATAAGATCGGCATTCGTGCTGAAACTTTGCATCGCAAGATAAAGAAATTGAAGTTGCGGGTGGTAAGGGGGCAGGATTGATTTTACAAATCTAGTTCTAAAAAATAAAAAAAATGAGATTAGATTGGAGTTGATGCATTTTCTTTCACAGTTGTTTCTGGAGCAATATATCCCCTTTTTTCTAGAAGTTCATACACGAAAGCAAAATAATTTCCAATAGTTTCTCTCTTTTTTGGTAAATTACCAGTATCAAAAACTAGCCTATTTCCTTCAAATGATTTCAAAAATAATTTTAAGTTGTAACGTCCGGCCTCTTTGTCTATTGCCTTAAATTCTGCGCCAACCCTAATTAGTATGGGTCCTTGATATAATTCTTCAAGAAGAGTGTTGGGTTGATATATATCACCCATAGACCAGCGGTGAGTAGTAACAACAGATAATTCCAATTCACAGCTGTCAGGAGTAATTGTAGAAGTTAAAAAATTTGCACTTTTATATCCAGGGGTGTGTGAATATATTTTTCTGAAGGCCGTAATTAAATCCCAATTGAACTTTCGGTCAGAATTATCCACCATTGAAAACTCCTCTATATTTGGTCCAGCTTGCACCTCACTCCCAACTCCAGTCCAAAACGAGTCAATAATATCTTGTAACATTTTATATATGTCCTCCAATGATTATTTTCAATTATACCCATAGTAGTTTATAAATCTTTTCAATTTTATTTCCTAACTTGGTCTTATACCTAAAAAATAACTCACTTTTCGGATTATGCCTTTTTTTGGTATTTTAATTGGTTTTATTGGTACAAATCTATTTAAACTAAATTATATTACTATCCTATCAATGACCCAAATAGATGGAAGAAAAAGCAGCCGTAGGAGTAAATTAAAACTAGCTTCTTTCAAATCCAAAACCGGCCAGCTATCCCTAAAAAGCCACGCTCAGCATCCTTTATTCAACCAAGAACTAACTTTGGGTCAAAGGGCATCCGACATAATTGCTAAATTTGGCGGCAGCTGGACCTTTATTCTAACTTTTCTATGTCTGTTATGTTTTTGGGTATTTTTAAACAGCTATCTGCTGCTTAACAAGCCATTTGATCCCTATCCTTACATTTTATTAAATTTGGTGTTGTCAATGGTTGCCGCCCTTCAAGCTCCGGTAATTTTGATGAGCCAGAATAGGCAGGCGGAAAGAGATCGGATTGATGCTAAATATGATCATCAAGTCAACCGGAAAGCAGAACGGGAAATACAGGAAGTTCAGCGGCAGTTAAAAGATCTGCGGCATATTCTTAGGAAATCAATGAAGTTTAAGAGATAAGTTAATTTTTACTTAAAAATATTTCTTATAAAAAATAAAAATAATAAAATAAGCTAAAAATCTAACCTAACCACTTCAGTCCGTAAGCTGCAAACAAGGGTGCGAAAACAATCGCAAACGTGTTCATGACTTTGATCAAAGCGTTTAAAGCCGGACCGGCCGTGTCTTTAAATGGATCCCCTACCGTATCACCTACTACTGCCGCCTTGTGAGCTTCTCCACCCTTGCCGCCAAGTTTTCCCATTTCAATGTATTTTTTAGCATTGTCCCAAGTTGCTCCCGCATTGGCCATGAATAAGGCCATCAGCAATCCTGACAAAATTACTCCAATCAGCAATCCGCCCAATGCTTGAATTCCTAAGAGCAAACCAACTAGTAATGGGGCCGCAATCGCAATCACCGCAGGCAGGATCATGTTCTTCAAGGCTGCTTTGGTTACTATGTCTACACATTTTCCGTACTCGGGTTTAGCTTCACCTTTCATCAGTCCAGGAATTTCCTTAAATTGTCTTCTTACTTCTAAAACAATCTTGTGCGCTGAACTTCCTACTGCGGTCATGCAGATGGAAGAGAAGGCAAATGGAAGCATTGCTCCGATAAACAATCCAATGATTACTCCTGGATCAGTTAATAAGAACATCAACGGCTGTTCCAGGTAATGATCCATCTCCTGGGTGAAAGCCGCAAACAAGGCTAACGAACCTAGAGCTGCCGAACCAATGGCATATCCTTTGGTAACCGCTTTGGTGGTATTTCCCACTGCATCTAAAGCATCAGTTGTTTCTCGGATATGTTTATCTAATTCTGACATTTCGGCAATTCCGCCGGCATTATCAGTTATGGGGCCGTAACTATCTAAGGCAATGATCATCCCTGTTAATGATAGCATTGATACAGCGGCAATAGCAACCCCATAAATTCCTGCTAAAGAGTAAGCGGTAATTATTCCTGCAGCAATAATTAATACCGGTATGATTGTGGATTGCATTCCTACTGCCAAACCGGTAATTAAGTTTGTTCCCGCTCCGGTAACTGAAGCCTCAGCTGTTTTTTGCACCGGCTTATACTTTGTACTAGTGTAATATTCCGTAACTACATTAATTAACAGAGTAATTACTAATCCTACTATGGTCGTCCAAAATAAATTTAGTGAATTATGGGTATAAACTGTAACTGCATAAAATCCTGCTGCAGAAATTATGCCGGAAGCAATCAATCCTTTATACAAGGCCCCCATGATATTTTTGGATTTTCCTAATTTAACAAACCAACTTCCAATGATGGAGGCAATAACGGCTACTGTTC
This sequence comes from Candidatus Nanoarchaeia archaeon, assembly GCA_035289845.1. Lineage (GTDB taxonomy): Archaea > Nanobdellota > Nanobdellia > Woesearchaeales > GW2011-AR9 > DATDWB01. The sequence continues at coordinate 13,479 of DATDWB010000050.1, forward strand.
CTAACATTAGCGGAAATTCAACGGCCATATTAACTGTCTGAGAAACACTAGGCAGTAAAGCTAACAGCATGGCTGCAAGGAGAGTCACTACATAAGTTTCATATAAATCCGCTCCCATTCCCGCACAATCGCCTACGTTGTCTCCCACATTATCAGCGATAGTGGCCGGATTTCGCGGGTCATCTTCAGGAATACCTTTTTCCACTTTACCTACTAAATCTGCACCCACATCCGCTGCTTTGGTAAAAATACCTCCTCCCACTCGGGCGAATAAAGAGATCAAGGAAGCACCGAACCCTAGACCAACCAGCATGGCTGGATCTTTATAGATTGAATAAAAGACACTCACCGCCAATAAGGCAAAACCAACTACGGCCATACCAGTTACTGAACCGCCCTTAAAGGCTACATCTAATGCTTCTTTTAATCCTTTTTTAGCTGTTTCGGCGGTTCGAACATTGGCTCGGACCGAAATGCTCATCCCCAAGAAACCGGACAAGCCTGAGAGAATTGCTCCAAAAATAAATCCGGCGGCTACCGGAAAACTGAACAGCAATCCTAAAATTACGGCGATAATTATAGCAAACACGGCGATGGTCTTATACTGTCGAGCCATGTACGCATTTGCTCCCTGCTTGATGGCGTTAGCAATTTCCTGCATGCGTTTGGAACCAGGACTAACTTTCATGATTTTAAATGAAAGATAGCCGGAGTATGCTAAAGCTATCAAGGCTACTATAATTGCAATAATTCCTATTTCCATTAATATTTACACCCCTGTAAGTTTTAACTAGATGAATTAGGAGGATTTATATATTTTACTGCTAAATTTATAATAAACCTGATCTTTTTTGGGCCAGGTTAACAACAACTCTTTTAAATGAGTTTTCTTTTCTTAGGGTGATAATGATTATAAGCCAGATCTCAGCTGCCTTTTACAACACTAAACTTCTAATTAAAGAAAATAAGTTTTTTTTCTCTGCCTTATTATTAATTCAATTGGTTTTTATGCTAGTTTTTTTGGCCGTTCTATCTTCCTTTGTAGTCCAGATCATGGATAACGCCAACCAGATAACTGCCCAAGTAGAAACAGTGGGTGTAAATTCAGAAACTGGAGAAATTTCCTTAAATGATGCCTCGGGTATATATGAGGGATATAACTTGTTGAAAGATAGTTTAATCCAAATGACCAATTGGTTAATATTTTTATACTTATTATTCCAAGGCGGGCTATGGGTAGGAACTCACAAACTAATAAATAATAAATCTGGGATCTTAAAGCCCTGGATAAAACAGGCCTTGAGTTCGGTTTTATTCTGGGGTATTTTCTTCATAATTTCTTATTATTATCTAAAATATAAATTACTGCTGGGTTCTGAATCGTTATACTTATTAGGGATAAAAATGAGCCTAGCTTTAATAGTTTTACATTTCTTTCTGGGGATTAGTTTTGGTTTAATTAATATTAATTCCTGGAAAACGTTTTTGAGTAAATTTTTTAATTTAAGTTGTAAAAAAATAGGACAAACCCTGCCCGTTTTCCTAACCCTAGTTTTGGGCATAATCCTAAATATATATTTGATATATATTACCCGGGAGATATTGATTCTGTCTATACTCTTTATTATTTCCTTAAATCTACTCTTGATTCTTTGCCGGATTTTTTGGATAAATTATTTACAAAAGATTAATGATCTGAACACTAATTAGGGCTATTTACCTTAAACTAATAATTAATATAAATATCTAAATATATAAATGAAAAAAATAATTATTGATACCAATGCCTGGATGGCCCTAGCTGAGTTTAAGCTGGATATATTAAGCGCTCTTGCTGATTGCTGTGATTTTAAATACCAATTAATTGTATTGAGTGGAACAATAACTGAATTAAATCATATTTTGGAGGAGCAAAGAGGCCGATTTAAATCTGCAGCTCGATTAGCTTTGCAGATAATTAAAACTAAGAATATAACCATCTTACCCCGTGTGGGCGAGGTAGACGAGGTATTAGTAAAATGTTCCCAGAGTGGCGACTTAGTTCTAACTCAGGATCTGGGATTAAAACGAAGATTAACTAAGCCCTATTTAACTATCCGGCAGAAGAACAGAATTGTTCAAATTAGATGATTCTGTTACCACGTTATATTATTTTAGTTTTGGGTATATTTTATTAATTCTGCTACACAATATTTATATATGTGGTCTAAAATACATATGTGTCGTTATACCTTTTTGATATGGAATATAGAAAACTTATTTCTTTTGGAAAGAACAGCTATGTTATTTCTCTGCCTAAAGCGTGGTTAAGTCAGAACAAGATCCAGAAAGGTGATTTGATTCATTTGGATGAAAGTGGACCAAATTTAATTTTAAGCCGAAGGGAGCAATCTAAGTCTAGTCCTGAAAAAAGAAAAGTCATAAATGTGGATGGAAAGTCAATTCATCTGATTAAGCGAGAAGTTAATTCTGCCTATATCCTCAACAACCACACCATTGTGCTTAAGGGGGAAGAAACCAGAATTAATATTAAAAATTTGCAGAATATATTCCAGAACTTAATTGCTTTGGAAGTGATGGAACAAACATCTAACACCATAGTGGCTAAAGATTTTCTTAATATGGAGACGGTTTCAGTAGAGGAAATAATACGCAAGATGGACATGGTAGTAAGGACTATGTTTAAGGAAAGCTGTCAGGCTTTTAGTGATGAGAACTATGAGAATATTAACGAACGGGATAATGATGTTAACCGCTTATATTATCTTCTGCATCGAACGGTGCTGTATAATTTAGACAATCCCTTAAAAGCTCTAAAGAACTTTAAGCTCATGCCGATAGACCTAATGAGTTATTTGTTTACCGGTTTTTTTCTGGAAGGAGCAGCTGATGAAGTAAGAAGAACTATTAGGTTTGCTAGACTTATGAAACTGAATGAAGTTAAAGAGAAACAGATGATTAATTTTTTAGTTAAAGTCTATGCCTTCTATCTTGAAACAATGAAAGCAGTATATAATCGGGATGTGGAGTTGGGATTGAAGTTGCTGCCTAATAAAGTTGATCTTAATTTGGAACTGGATGAATTTGAGAAAACAAATCATGCTCTCCCTAATTGTGGCAGCACTATCGGACGGATACGTAAGCTGATAAGTTATATCCACAGTTTAGGCCGGACTATTTACCAGGGGTTTAATTATTATGCAGATGAGGCTTAATCCAGATTTAGAACAGCACCATCCAGCCAATACTTTTATAAACCAAGTTCTTTTTTTGAACTTATCTACTATACAACGGACACCTGTGGTTCTAGGCGTGGGGGTCGGAAAGTCTGGTCAAATCCGCAGGACTTAAGCATTCAAATTCGTTTGAAGATATCCTGTCCTTTAGTAGGTTCGGGGGTTCAATTATACAAGAACAAATCCCCTCCCCCACACTTTTTTAAAACATTTTTATAGAATTTAACAGAAACCCTTATAAATTATTTATTGTAAAGTAACAAAAATGGACCTGCCAGAAGTTAATCTTCCTAAAATAGTTGACCAGATTGGAGCTAGGGTTTATGCTAAAATCAACCATAGTTCTGCTGTTGCAAACCTAAAGAAGCTGCTTGAAACCAGGCCTGTGAAATTACCTTCTTTTTCAGATAAAATAACCCACTTTGAGTACTTAAATTTGAGGGGGCAGCTGGAAACATCAGCCATCCTGGCAGCTTTAGCAGTAGATAATCATTTGGAAAACATAGTTAATGATTGGGTAAAATTACAAGGAAGTTATGCTGGGCAGGTAATAGCTGAAATAAAAGGGGAAGTTGATACCCAGAGAGAGTTATTGAGAGACTTAAATGCAGAACTGGAAGCCGGCAAACCTCAACGGCAAGCCCATGATTCCTTGAAGGTAAAAAAAATGGGCGACCTTACCTTTCCAGAAATTACTACTTATATTGACCTTGGAGTAATCATCTCTAGGCTAGACCAAACCGCTAAAGATGTAGCTGAACTCCAAGTGGCAGTTGATCAAGTTTCTAAAGTGGAATCATCTCTTACTTATTTAATTGCTAGCGGGTATCAAGCTATTAATTATATTATTCCTTCAGTGGAAGAAATTCAAGACCGGCTGGGCAAAAACCAGTATGACGGTCCGGACTTTTCTCCGTTTCAGATTTCTAATGGAGTTGAAATAACTGACTTGTTCATTAGAGAGAAAAAAAATGATAGTAAGGTTCTTAATACCGCTGAAAACACGATTGAAACCAAATTGGAAGAACCGCCGGAAATTAAAATTGCTGCGGATAGACCTTCTTTACTCCCCGATGGAGGCCGGGATAATAATCTATCTGCTAAAAATATCAACTCCTATTCCTGGGAGGAAGTTTTACCTCCTATCCTGGTTGATTTAGTAAATTTATATCGATTAGTTAAAGATATTCGTCTTGGAAAATCAAATATAGATTGCGGAGAATTGAGACAAAAATTAAGTATTGAAACCATGACTACCCGAGGTATAAGCAGTTATTTGTTAAATCATAGCTTAGTGTTTGGAATTGATGGCTATATGGTTGGACCAACGCGAAGATTTACACGAGTTAACTCGGATGAAAATTTAGATCCAATTCAATTTTTACAATATATGTTGGAGGAGGGAAGATTAATTGCTTCTGACAAGAAGCAGGTAAATGATTTTTATTACAGCAAGGTATTAGATCTGCTTAAGCAAGATCCCAGCTCAGAAGAAGGATTTACCCGTGATTATCTATTAAATTTCGTTGAACATAATAAGATTACTTTTCCCTTGGATTATAATATCCCCTTAAAATACCTGGTCAACAATCTTGGAACTACTGAATCATTGGAAGAAGTTCGCGAGGGGGTTTATGCCTTTAAAGAAATAAATTTATCTCCGGAACAAGTAGACTGGATTAAGAAAGCCGCGGCCAGTTATGGTATTAATAGATTTACCCCCCAAGAGGTTATTACTAAGGCTAATTCCCAATTTGATTATTCACCCTCTAAACGAGCCGTAGATAAAATTTTGCAAGCTAAAGCCGAAGAGTGGGGATACAAGGTAGTGAACGAGCATCCGCTGCAATACCAAAAAATTGACCGTTCTTTAACACCTCCCCCCGCCAAATCTGCTAAAGAACCTGTAGGTTATAAGGGTCAGTTAATATAAAACTCTGTATAAGGCTCTGCATAAAAGACTCCGTCTGCAAAGTAGAACTTTTTCTACTGTGCTTTAATATAAAACAGTTTGAATAACCTAAAAAATTAATTGATAAAATGCCATTCCCTAAACAAACTTTAGCTTGGGCCCAGGATTTAGCTTCTTCTCTGCAATTAGATAATATTCCTTATGATGCACCCTGCCTGGAAGATCTTCCACCGGAAGTAAAAGGTTTAAGAAAGAAGACCATGGCTTTTCTGTTATATGAAGGATTAGGGTTCAAGTATGGATTTGAAGATTCTCTTGTCAGTGGCAATTGGGTTCCCTGGCCGCATGAACTTAAAAGTGTGACTTGCTACAGTCAGGCCGTAGCCAATTTTGCTGTTGCTAAAGCTTGCGGCTTAGAGCCCTTGCTGGTAGAATTTATTGGGTTTAAGAAAGAAGAAGATTTGCTTCGTTCCGGACACAGCACGGTGGTAATAAATGTTGGTGAAAATGAGCCGGAGTACTGGGTGATAGATCAATCCTGGGGTATGTTTGGTCCAATAACTATTGATGTGGAAGAAAAATCAATGACGGTAGAAGATATATTGGCTAAACCGGAACGGACTCATCGTCTGGACTACAAAATAAAAAAATTTGAATTTATTCATAATCTATTACAGGATGAAGAGGACATTATCCATAACATGAATCTGCTGCAGTCTAATCCAGAAGCGGTTCTTTATCTTGGCCAGAGGATATCCATTCCCCAAATTGATACTTGGCAGAGTGAAAAACCATTGGAATCTCCTTGGTTTGTACGTTATACTCCTCAATTTGGGGGAGAAAAAGCCAGTTTAGTTTCCAGAATATTCATCATTCGCCCGGGAATTAAAAACCGAGGTTTAGAATACAGAATTGTGTTTGATGATAATACTAATGATGATGATCAAAGCAGCAAATTAGAAGAAAGAGTAATTGGTTATTACTGTGACAAGATGGTGTGGGCCAGTTTTACCCAGCCTATACCTATGGTTGACTTGCCAGCACAAAAAATAGTTCCGTTGCTGGAAGGGCTGTTAGATATACCTCTGGCTGAACGGTATAAGTTTGAAACTCAATTAATGGCCCAATCAATTTCCGCTGTATTTACTAAAACAGACAACCCTCGATTAGCCGCTGCTCGGGAATCTTTTGCAAATCTGCAGGAATCAGAGTTTGGGGGGGTGGTAAAAGCTTTCTCCACCGTGGAAGCCTTATATCAAGCCGCTAAAAATGGCCAGGAAACTTATCTTTCTAACTCTGAACGAAACGAATCTATTCAAAAATTAAAATTATCTAATTGGATATTTGCTTATTTTAGCAAGGATCTTAAATATCTCAAGCGGGCTAATAAACTAAAAGAGAAGTATGGGGTAGAGATCAGCATTGCCAAAAGCCGGGGAAGCAGCCAATTACTCCGTACTGACCAGCGGGAAGATCCCGAAACTCGCCGTTATCTTAACATTGAATCAGTACATGAAATGTTGACTCACATCGTGAATAAAAGAGCAACTTATCTCAATGACGCTTTGGATAGATTAATATTTTACCACCGGAAGATAAAAGGCCGGGAAAACAAAATTTATGATTTCGCAGGGAAAACTTTTGGCGATAACTTTGAACCATCCATCTTTGGCGGTTATGTTAGGATATTTGCAGAATTCTTGGGGCATTTTGCCAGCACCTACCCTCAATTGAGTCTGGAGAAGTATAAACCAAAAATAATTGAAAAAATAAGAAAATAAATAATAAAATAATAATTTATCTACATCAACGGATTAGCCGATTGAAAATAAACTGGCTCCGCCGCGGAAGTTGATCCTGCTCTAGGGGCATATTGTCGAGTACTGACGTATTCTTTTCCTTTACCCGACTTTCTACTGGTAATTATGGTTGGCACTCCGCCAGTAGCTACTAGAGGTTTAGATATTCCATCCTTAACTTGCAGGGATTTTTCAGGCTGGCCATAAACTTTCAAGTCAGCGGTCTGTTCATATACCGTGCACTTAACTTGTTTAGATCTAGTCTCAACCGCTGCCGCTTCAGTGATGGAAGTGAAACTTGTTTTTTCTGCAGCTATTTTTGTCTTAGGTATATTTCCTTTAGGTATTTTTTGATCATGTTCGTAGTCGACTCCTTTTATTTTCAATACCTTGTAAGTTACAGATTCAGGATTTGAATCCAGCCTTCTACCATAGGTTGATCGAAGCTCTCCTATTGCATCAAATAAATTTTTCCTTAATTTATCTTCGTTAAGTGATCGGACTGTTAAGGGTATGGTAAAGTAAGGCACTTCTGCTATTCTCTTAACTGAAACATTAACCCTATTCTCATCATAAGCTAAACTGCCGTTGTTGGTAGCATTAGCTATAGCTCCTTCAATGCTGGAAACACAAGTTCCTTTGTATTCCTTTCCTTCGTTGCCTTCACCGGTAGCTGTTAATATTACGGCGTAGACCGAATCTCGTTGGAACGCGTGGACTTCTTCTCCTTTTAAACCGGTTCGTTGTAGTAATTTTTGATCTACTTCATGTTCTAATTGTTTACTTAAACCATCTTTACTTCCAGTATAGGAAGCCATAATTTCAATATTGTCGATTGCCATAACCGCTGATACAATGAGTTTATATATAAACTTTTGGATAGATTGATTTGCAAAACTGTACTATAAAGTTTTTAAAAAACTAGATTATTCTCAAATTTAGCTGTAAGTTGTGAGCCCAAGTAAGGGAATTTAGATTAAATAATAAGGCCAATAAGTAATGTCTATTAAATTAGTTTTTTCAAACTTTAGTTGATAAAAAATAATCTGCGAAACCTTTGTGATCAACTAAAATAACATAATTTTTAAAAAGGAAGCGACTTTTTGAACCTTTATGCCCCTGTGGCCTAGCGGTATGGCGTTACCTTGGTATCTTTAGAACAAAGAGGTAAAGGTCCCGAGTTCAAACAGATCTCCCATATCTGGTAGGGGGATTCGCGGTCGCTCCGCATCCCGCTCATAAGATTTGGAGGATGTTGAAAGTCTCGGCAGGGGCTCTTTTTTTTCAAAATCTTTATAAATAATCCTCCAAAATGATTGGTCATGAAAAGTTTTTTAGATAATCGTCCTCTTAAACCCGGAGCAATGATCGGTTGGCATCAATATCACAGATTTATTTGAGGGATTGAAATGGATTTTCCTGATATCTTAAATTTTTTTGGCAAAAAATCTAGAGGAGTGGATACCCCTAACAGTTCAGCTGACCTAAAACCGGTTGAAAATATGTTGAAGAATATTTCTAAAGCAGGCCAATTGAGTGTTGATGGTTCTTCATATTTTCCAAGAGCGTATTCATTTCCCGAATGGATTACTATCGCTGCTGAAGTTAATGATCCAAATGCAGCCCGAACGGCAATTTATTATGGTTTTCAACCTCTTTATGATCTATTAATTGCCGGAAAACTACTGCCGGAACAAAGAGAAACCGCGGTACAATCATTAAACAAAGTTGTCAACATTGGAATAATTTATCTTACTGGATTCTATTCTGGTGAACCAGATATAAAATCTCTAAGAGATAAACTTTCACTCTTAAAACAACCATTAAGCGAACTTGCCGGAGCGGAGTATAAACTCAAACCCCGAAATATTGATTGGAATGACATTTTTCCTCAGGATATTCATTCTTTTACCCTCAGATACCTGGAAAAAATATTAGATGGCCAAGCCACAAAACCAGATTATATTGTTGGATGTGCTTGTGGTTCGAGCGAAATTGCCATGCCCTTAGCCGGACTACTTGAGGTTGATTTGGGGTTTATCCGACGTTCCAAGAGAAGGGGAGACAATTCTCCTATGGTTATAGAAGAGCACGATTCATTGCTAAGAAAAAGTTCTAAAGGGTATAATGTTCTTTGTGTTGAAGATTATGTTTGTAGTGGGAGATCATTACAAAAAGTTATGAATAAAGTTGCCGGTTATGGGGCGCAAAGAGTAGAAGGTGTATCTTTAAGAAATTCGCGTGAAGCTGACAAATTAAAGTTAAAGTTAAAAGAAAGGGGCCTAAGTTTATTTAGCTTATAAAAATGAAACCCCTTGTTGATAAAATCAGAGCGGAGAAAAAATTGCCCCTATACGCCGTTATTGGAGCCACAACACCAATACGGCCTTACAAACAAAATATGGGGGCAGGTGTAGGATATGCACTTAGAGAACATTTAGAGGTTACAGGCAGCGGAACAATATTAACTGGCGGGGTTCGGGGTGTAGGCGTTGATGTATACTCTGGTATCATAAAATTCTGTAATGATGGGTATAAAAAAGCAGGGGCTGAAGGAAAAACAATGCTTGATGACTTGTTTTTTGTACTTGTACCCCATTTAACAATTGAAACTATTTTTGATTTAGAAATGTCAAATCATTATGAAGTGCCCGAAGAATATTATAATCTAGCAAAATTATTTTCCGATCATATATTGGATGTTGTTAGGGCTGGCGGCAGTATGGCTGAGAGAAGAAACTATCTTGCTCAAATGGCCGATATTTTGATTACAGTTAATGGTTCTGGCGGAACCTTAAATGAAGCCCTTTTGGGGATTGAAAACTATAAACCCATTATTGCATTATCTTATACTGGCGGTGCAGCCGCCACTTTAAATTGTATTAAAAACAATAAAATTGATGCTAGGTTGAAAAAAGAGCTGATACGTAATGAAATAGATCTTTACGGGATTAATACTGGATTGATTACAGTTATAGACAGCATCGAAGAATTAAGAGTGTTTTTGAGAAATTTAGAGGTATGATGTTGTATATTCTTCTCTACAATTATAATTATTAACTTTCTTTCTTCCTATTCCCTCATGCTCACTACAATCGCCCAACACATCAATCAACTAATCACGTCCTTTCCCGATGATGATGCCATTATTCTGAATAACCAACGCTATCCATTGAATAAAGTAAATTACACTCCCATTACCGCATCTTCCTTCTCCTCATCACCAATCGCCTTCGTGGATGGCGGTCAGACTGAAATTCTGGCTGCGGGTAACTTCTGCCTCAGTTTCATTCGTATCTTTGCCCAAGTTTTTAATAACAATCAAAAAACAGAATCTTTTCTCAATGAATTTTATCTCTTTACTCAGACAGTATTAGAACAGGAGAAATTAGTCTACACGAGTATGATCTTTCCCTTGCAAGAAAAACTCATTTCAGAACAAGACCTTACCATCTCTTCTGTAGACCAGTCCATCCGTACCGGCAATGAACGCGCCCCGATTGCCAAAGTTATCAGTATGGCCCGCCGATTTGCAGAACTCGCCTTAGCGAGTAAAATTACTGCCTCTTCTATCATCCTAGATGGAACATTGGAAGCGACCTATCCAAACGAAGAGAAATATGTACAACTACTTCCATCCACCGCGTGTGCGCTTGCTAAGTCATCATCCTTATTTACTGCTGCGGGGAATAGCCCCACTATACTGCTGAGCAAGCATAGTCCTGGCGGCTGCTGGTCTTACCAACTTACTTCCAAAACGGCTTTTGTTAAATTACATCCTGCCGCCAAGCACATTTTCCGTTTCGAAGGCGATCCGGCAGTTCTTCCTTCCTTAGTGCAGAACAGCAGTGACGCCCTTTTTCTTGGCTACCCCTATGGGCTAATGTTTGTTGACCGGATGGCCAGGGTAAGCAACGAAGAAAAGAAACTCCGCACTATGCAATTTTTAGCAAAACAACAAAATAAAGACCTTGCTGTGTATCTTGCCAATACCAATGCGCATAACATTTTAGATTCTTTGGGTTAATTATTCTTTTTAAGCAATAGTTATACTATACTTTAGCAAACTTTATAATTAAGTACCTTAATGAATCTTTCATAAAATAGGTGATGCTTATGAGAACAATTTGTGTAATGAATCATAAAGGGGGAGTAGGTAAAACTACTACTGCCGTTAATTTAGCCGCTGGGTTGTCCCGTCAAGATAAAAAAGTTCTGTTGATTGATTTAGATCCGCAAAGCAATGTAGGATTATCCTTAAAAATAGATGCTGAAAATACACTTTATGATGCTCTAACCGGTGAAGTAAGCCTCAAACAGTGTATAGTTTCCTTAGCCAAGAATTTTGATGTTATTACTTCTAAAGAAAGCTTAACCAAGGCGGAATATTACTTATCCAACCAGCCTAATTCCAAGATGTTATTAAAGAATCTACTAGCTTCCGTTGAGGGATACGATTTTGTGATTGTGGATTGTCCACCTTCATTGGGTGTTTTAAATCAGAATGTACTGGCTTTCTGTAAAGAGGTATTTGTTCCTTCGTCTACTGATTTCTTGGGTTTTGATGCTCTGCAGAAGATGCTGGTAGTTGTGGATAAGATTAATGAAGGATATAATCATGATTTAAAGATAACTAAAATTATTCCCACCATGTTTGATAAGCGGACTAAGATATGTCAAGAGACTTTAAGAAAAATGAAAGAATTGTTCCCGGGAAAAGTTTCTAATCCCATTCACTATAATTCTAAACTTAAGGAAGCTCCGAAGTATGGTAAGTCAATTTTTAAGTATGCTAAATCCAGTTCTGGGGCCAAGGATTATCAGTCTTTGGTGGAAGAAGTTATTTCTATGGGTTCGCTGAGAATTGTGCAGGAAGCGTGATGGGGGTAAAGTTCCTACCTTTTTCTTCCTTATTACAATTGTTTTTTAAAATCTGAAGTTAATTCCTCTTGACTTATTACTTGTCCATCACGATAAATTATGAGATTATATTTTTCTTTTTCAAAATATATCTGCCGCAGATTAAGGTCAAGTTGCATATAAACTGCCAACGCAAAACGAGGATTATCCATTACTCCAGATTCTAATCTAGCTTGCAGGCCCGGGTATCCCATTGGTTCTTTGACCAACAATTCTAATTTATATTCGGTCATTCCATTACCTCTCCATAAATCCAATCAAACTCTTCCTTAAATCTCTTAGCTATTTCTTCGCTTTCAATTATCAAGATATTCTCATCATTTCCCCGGTTTCCATTTCCAGTAGGATTCATCGACCCGGTAATAACTATCTTCTCATCAATTATAAATACTTTATGATGCATCTTATATTTATTAGCATCTTTTACCGCTTCAATCCCGGTTTTATTTAATAAAGTAAGCATCTCTCCATTACTTCCCCCCGCTTCCATAACTCCTCTAACTTCCACCCCTTCTCGAGTATTTTTATTTAATAAAACGTTAGCTATGCTGTCGCTGGTAAAAGAAAAAGTCAGGAAATAGATGGATTTATTAGCCAGATACAACTCTTCTTTTATCCTGGATTCACACTGGTCTTCGGGACAAAAATAATTTTTTATTTTAATTGTATCCGGGCTGGTTTGTAATAATACTAAAGGATTAAGAACCTTATCTCCTTTTTTAAAAATTCCTTTCCACATCTCTTGGAATTCGGCTTCATAGTTTTGAGCCAGAACTTTAGATTCTATCACCAGTAAGTTGTTATTATTCTTAAAGGCGCAATTATTAGTTGGGTTCATAGAACCAGTATATATTTTTAGGTTGTCAATTACGCAGAACTTATTGTGCATTAATCCATTTTTCCCATCAATTTTGACAAAAGGGTGGTTAAATTCTTTCAGATAGTGGTCATCAGTTACTACTTGTACTTCTATTTCCTGAGACTTTTCCACTAATTTTTGCTGTAATGGTTCTAAATCAAGCTCGTACACCGCGCAATGGATTGACTCTTCTGCTGAATCCAGCAAGTCCACCAGGGGTTGAACACAATCTTCTCTGGGACAAAAATAAACCATTATATCTCCGGTGTCTTTAATGTAGGAATCTAATTGAGCTGATCGTTCTATATTTTTCAGATTACAGCCGGTGATTAAGAAAGATAAAGTTATTACCAAAATTAATTTAACATAATTCATTTATGTTGGGGAGAAAGAGGAGGTTTATTAAGATAGTTGATACTTATTAATAATTATTACTCATCGCATCATCAATCGTACTTTATCCACCAATTCCGGCTGAATATAATGGTTTACTGTAACGGTAGGATTATTCTTCCACCGGTGCTCTTTCTTAACAAATTTCTTATGGCCTAATTCTTCGGCAATAGATAAATACAACGACTTAACTTCCTCTCGATCAATTCTTCGTTTGCCTTTCAAGAATTCTTTTACTTTAGAGGTAGCATAATAAGAACGGATGATATGGGGATAAAATTCATGCCCGCAGTAATTTAAGAAAGCAGCCTTGAAATGATGATCCCGAAGCGGGTTGCCGGTTTCCGGATTGCTGAATACAAAATTATTGGGTCTTAACTCCTCTAGTCTTCGTTTCAATCTTTCTACATATATTGGAGGGAACTTCCGTTCGATCATCACCGGAACACCATCTTTAGCAATATAATCAAACTTAACTATGTCCCCGTGGACGCTGATATCATTTTTTTTCAAGGTAGTCAGCCCCTTGTGGCCGTGGGTGTTATAATAAATTTCATTGCCCACCCGCATATGGGTTTTAAGCAAAGTGTACATTGGTAAGGCGAACATATCTTCTTTATTCCGTAAAGCCGATCCCACTCGTTTCAATAACTTCTCATATACGGAGGCAAATTCATCAACTTTTTTATATTTCTGATCTCGATGCTGTTTAATTTTTTCTACTGCATAACAGTAAGAATACGTCCCTCCTTTGTTCTGATACATCAAATCCCAATGATCATCACTGCTTTGGTCATGCAGGGTTAAATTTTTGGCAAATAGGGAGAAGGCCTTGTCCAACCTTTCACCATCGGGAAGAATATTAATTCTTGGTCCTTGAATTTGTTTTCTCCAGCCTAGCTGGCCTTTAACAAAACTAGGGTTATTTTCATCCACCAGCAATTTTAAATTATGGTGTTGTTTATAAGCTAAAATAACTTTTTGAGCGTGAGGAAAATTCAAAGAAGACTTTTTCCATCCGGCAGCTGTTTTTTCATAGGCTAACGAATCCTTAACTTGAATTCTGATTATACCTAGGGGTGAACTATCTACCTTCTTTTTTTTAATCACCTAATTAGAAAAACTTTTCTATTTATAAATTTTTACTGCAGAAACGACTAATATTTTTTTGTTTAGAGAAGTTTAAAAAATAGTAATTTTGGCAAATATATCGTTTGTTTAATGCCAAAATTACGTTTATTTCAAATTCTCTTTAGAAGTTTGCGGATAAATAATTTAATTATGCAAACTTCTCTTTAAGAAAACTATTTATATCTAGTTATAATTACTAGCAGGTCTGAGGTGAAAGATTGTTTCAAAAAAAATCTATTTTTTTAATCCTAATAATAATAGCTTCGGTGCTGCTAACTTCTTGTGATAAAACCTCTTCAATTTTAAGCAACCTAACTAAACCTGCTGCTTCCGACGATTCCCTGGAATTGCCTCTGGTAAATCAGGTCTGCACCTTGGGTTGGAACTGCCTAGACAACGAGTCAATAGTCTATCTGCTGGAAAATTGTACTAAAACCACTCAAAAAAAATGTCCTAATGGCTGCGCTGACTCTGCTTGCCTGGAAAAAAAATGTGAAATCGGGTTGAAATGTAAGGGCAGCAGCGTTCTAGGATTCCAGACTGAGAGCTGCAACTGGACCAATGAGAAAAAATGCGAATACGGCTGTTTCAATGCCACCTGCTTAGATCAGCCCATGGAACCTAATATTACCATAAGTTCAACCGAATCAGCTGCGCCCCAAGTTGTTTTTAATACCCTTAATTTAGGAGAAGTAGTTCAAATTGATGTTGAAGGGGAGATGAAAGACTTTTTTATTTACGAATTGGAACCTGATCGGGTACGGTTAATGGTCGGGCCTAAGAAAAGTGATTGGTTAACTGAGGGCGGCAATTTCACTTACGGCGGATCAAGCAAGATCGTAGTTAAAGGAATTTATTTTCAGGGTTATGAAGGCGGAATTAAGGCGGTAGATTACGTGTTTGGCTGAAGCTATTAGAGTGAATAACTATAAAAATATATTAAATTTTCAAAAAAAAAACAAAATAAAAAACTCTAAATTCCTCTTCCTTTCTTACCAGCGGAAGTTTTTCCGTGGAATACTCGGCCGCGGTTTTTGGCAGAGCAGATCCAGTTAATATTCTTATCTGCCTTAATTACCGGATGATCAGGATCAACCATTATAACTTCAAACCAGTAATGTTTTCCGTCTCTGGCTACCCAGTAAGAATTTAGAACCACTAGGTTTTCGTATTTCTTTTGTACTCTTTCTTCCGCAATATGCTGATAATTCTTTCTTAGGTTTAATCTGGTACCGGAACGTTTAGGTCTTCGGCCGGACTTAATTTGCGGGCGGGTGTGTCCTCCACGGATAACCTTTTGTCTAATTACCGTGTAACCTTGCTTGGCTTTATATCCTAAAGAACGAGCCCGGTCAATCCGAGTTGGACGTTCGATCTTTACTGTTACTGGCTCCCTACGCCATTCTAGGAGTCTTTCTCTCCATAAAGCTGGCATTTTGGCCTGTGGTTTTTTCCACAGGTCCCTGACTTGTTTGTATAAACTCATTTTAGCCTCCGTTATTTGCGGCGGGTTACGCCTTGTATTAATTTTGGATTCAGGCAAGCTACTACCCACATCTCCAAGATAGGCTATTTATAAGGGTGATTTAAAAATGTTTTGGATTGTTTGTATTAACCCCAGAAAAAGGAATATTCCCAGTTATTAAACGATCTCCTCCACAACGTTTATATACTTTAACTACTAACTAGTAAATTACTACTTATTGAGGTGCTGCTATGGAAATTACGCCAATTATTAAAACAAATATGTTAAAACTGCCGGAAGAGATTACCGTCTCCGAAATGATCGGCCGATTAAAGAAATCAGAAACTAACACCGGATTAGTGTTCCGCAATGAAAAATATGTTGGTTTAGTTGACAAAAAAAAATTACTGCGGACTAAATTGGATACTTCTAATATTAAATTGGGCAGTTTAGTTCAAAATACACCTTTATTAGATGATCATGCGGACATCATTGAAAGTGCTTATTTAATGTTTGAAAGCAATTTAGAAACTATACCCGTAGCTAGAAATAAAGAAATAATTGGGGTATTAAATGGACTGGATCTTTCCAGCTTAGCCGCTGACTTACCAGAATTAGCTAACTTAAAAGTTCAGGATTTGAAAATTGCTAAAGCCTTAACTTTGAATAAAGATGATTCTTTGGCCAAGGCCATTGATCTGCTAAAACAACAACGTGCTGACCATTTGGCTGTTTTGGATAAAGGAAAGTTGTATGGGGTGCTAAGTTATACTGATCTGCTAAAAAAATTTTTAGGTTCTACTCCGCAGCGGGAAGTTTCAACTAAATTTGGAAAATTATCTACTTCTCGAGGGGCTAAACCGGATACCACTAACATAGATCTGTTGCCGGTAAGTAATTTTAGCACTAACGATAATTTGAAAATAGTTAACTCTACTGATAATCTAACTACTGCTCTGCGTACTATGACTCAAGGTAAAGTTTCCTGCCTGCCAGTTATAGATAAAGGAAAATTCCTGGGTTTGTTGACGGTTAAAAATCTATTGCGGCTGATTGGCAGTTTGAAGATCAAGGAAAATTTTAATATCAAATTTATAGGATTGAAAGATCTGGGTCTGCAGAAATATGATGTAGAGGCTTTAAAGAAGATTACTGCCAACGAAGCTTTCAAAATCCAACGAGTGGTAAAAAATAATTTCAATCTGTCAGTCCATTTAAAAGAGTATCAGAAAGATGGCAGCCGGCATAAGTATGCGGTTAATTTACGAGTGGAATACCCTGGAAAAATTATTACTGCCTCGCAGGATGACTGGGATTGGCGGACTGCGGTTAGAAAAACTTTTGCTAATGCCAAGAATGAAGTTAATAAAATGTTTAAGTATAGCTAAGTAGGAATATATATTTTTTTATTTATTAGTTTATACCACGCCAGCTTGCTGCGGGTTTTTTAATTTCATTACAAAATTTCAAAGCAGCAGCCCTTCAACTTACGCCCTATTCCTTTCTTTCTCTTTTTTCTTTCTAAACTTATCCGCGTTTTCTTCACTTACAAACCGGTACATCTTGCCATTTATTTCTGCTTCAACTACATCTTCTACATCCATAAGCAATTCACCTGTTAAGGCATCCTTGCCTAATTGCCCGGCTTTAGAGGCTCCTTCCATAAACCCTTCTTCCCAAGGATCAATCTCATCGTCTTCCTCTAATTTTTCCAAGCCTTCTTCAGAATAAACATCTTCATCTACCTCGCCGTGCTCCATGGCCTCTTCAGTATCCTCTGAATTTAAATCCTCTTCGATTCCTTGCTCTTCAGCTGGATAAACATCCTCTTCTTCTTTGGAATGATCAACCGTTCTTTCAGTTTTCTTTTTCATAACTATTGGAAGTATAAAGCTGTTTAAAAGGATTGTGGTGGAATCGAATAACCAACTTGATTGGCTCCAAAATTTTTATAAACTCTGCCCTATTATTTACTTTATGACCCCTGAAAAACAGTACAGCCACAACTGGTCCAAATACCAAAATAATCAGGGAGTTATAGACGGTTTTCCTTTTGAGGAAGGATTTCCCTCAGGTGGAGTGTTTGCTAACCATACTAAAGTCTACGAATTAATAACTAGAGATGGATCCCGAGTTCAAGCTAAAGTTGATTATTCCACCCAATACCGGGCTGAGGGTATAAAATGGTTTACTCTGGATAGAGAAACATTGGATCAGTCGGTAGTCGCTGCTTGGAGAGAATTATAGAGAAGTTTGAAAAATAGTAATTTTGGCAAATATATCGTTTGTTTAATGCCAAAATTACGTTTATTTCAAATTCTCTTTAGAAGTTTGCGGATAAATAATTTAATTATGCAAACTTCTCTATAATTTTACTATTCTCTAAAATATTAGAACTATCAAATAAATTCAGTAAACTTAATAAAGTACCGCCTATCTGAAAAGTGGATGTTAAATTTATCTAAACTTGCATTAGCCGCCGCCGTGGTAGGTTTAAGTTCTCAGGCCATTAGAGCTAATTCAGAATGGGTAGATACTTATTTTAACCGGTCGCCTACAACTTTGGACCGGGAGATAGCTCCAGTTTCTTATACTCCCTGCAATATGAATGTAAGGGATATGGCCGTAGCTGACTTAGATAAGGATGGAGATCCAGATTATATTTTGATAGAACAACGGTTTGGAAAACTTTACTTATGTGAGAGTTTAAGCGGACTTTATAGTGCGATGCCTTTTCCAGACGCTGAAGGAACAACCCATCCCCGTGGTTCAGCGCAGTATGAACTTGATACTTCACATAATTCTTATGTTAGGGTGCAGGTGGTTGATATCAATGAAGATTTTTGGCCGGATGTCCTAGCTGTAAGCCAGAGCGGGAAAGTAGTTTTGTTTAATAATCGAGAATTGAAACAATTGAAGAAGTGAATATTTCATCTCAAACAAATCTTGCCACCAGGTACATAACTGTTCCGGCAATTAAAGGGACAACTATATTGTCATCCACCAATTTCTGATTTAAGTCTATTTCAATAACTTCAGCAATCATGGCCGCAAAACTGCCTAAGAAAGCTTCGGGGAAGGGAACAAAGATTAAAGCGCCTAAAAAACCAGCCAGTGATCCGGCTAAAGTTCCCTCAAACAATTTTTTGCTTCTTAAATTAAATATATTTTTCAATCGTCCGTATTTTCCGCCAATAATGTGGCTGAATGAATCGCCTAATGTTAACACCATTATGGCTGCCAAAGCAATGTTTTTTTCAAACAACTGAATCGCCAGCAAACTTCCAACTAGGAAAAATATTAATCCCCGGCCGGGGAAGGATTGTTTGACTTCATCTCGTTCAAACCAGTTAATAAATTCACTAAATATAGGCAGATTAATTCGTTTACTTATTAGGCTGGACATAATACCGGCCGTTATTAGTAATAATAAAGCTAAGGGGCTTAGGAGATTGTAATAATAAGTGGTTACTATGATCGCTCCTAAAGCAATATGGACTAGTTTACGTTTGAATTCTTTTAAAGTAAGCATAAGCCAGCTTATTTTCAAACTTATTTATATAGTCTTTGAATAGAAAAGTTTGAAAAATAGTAATTTTGGCAAATATATCGTTTGTTTAATGCCAAAATTACGTTTATTTCAAATCATCTTTAGAAGTTTGCGGATAAATCATTTAATTATGCCAACTTCTCAATAAATTTTTATAATCTAAAATAATTCTTAGTTCATGCTAGAAAAAGTTTACCTTATCGGTGAACATCACCTAGATCTTCTAAGCAAGCAAAGGTATTCCCATGCTTTCACTAGATTTCAACCGGATAACATATCTTTAGAACAAATTAGTCCGGCGGCCCAAGATCTTGAAAGGGCTGGAAATTTTCTAGCTGGTTTTAAGCAGCCAGAGGCAATGCTGAATTGTTTGGGTTTAGGGATATATAGTGCCGCTCAGGAATATGCTGCCTCTAATTCCCAAGTAGGCATCCATTTCATAGAGGAAATTTCTGGAGTAACAGAAGAATTAATTAATGCGGGAATAACTCTCTCGAAAGAAAATTTATCCAAATTAAATCTGGTTAAATTGATTTATCAACAAGCAGTTATTAAACCAATTTGGCCGGATTTTGCCTCTAATATATTAGATTGGTCAATAATTTATACTTCCTTAGTTGAATATATTTCTACTGGCCAAGATATACTTCAAGCCAATTCTCAACTAGATGCATTGTACCCTCTTCTGGATACTTTTGATTTGGACAACAAGGCTGTTGTTTACGAACAATTTGATGAGGTAGTACTAACCAAAATTTTGTCATTGGATGGAACAGTTGTCCATGGTGGAGGTCTAAATCACATTTTTGGCCAATATAATAATTTATATGAAAAAATTAAGGCAAAAGGAATTGAAGTTGAACGATATAAGTTGATAAGTTTTAATAATGATCATTAATATACCTGTTAAAGGTGCGCTGTTTTCTTTTTGACAAAACACCAAAACGAATAAAATAATTAGATTAAGTCTACTTCCTAGAAGTAAATCATCTTTTCTAAAATCAGCAGTAAACCTTTTAAAGCAGACTATTCCTTTACTAACTATGGACCAACAACAACCCCCCGGACCTCCCAAATCCTTAATACAAATTAACTCCACTACTTGGGAACTTCCTAAATCTTACAAGGAGGGAATGCTTGTTCCAGCTAGAATTATAGCGGATAAAGAACTTATTGAAGCTATGGATGCGGGAGTGTTTGAACAAGTAAGCAACGTGGCCACGCTTCCCGGAATCCAAAAATACGCTTTTTGCATGCCTGACGGGCATTGGGGGTATGGTTTCCCCATTGGCGGGGTAGCGGCTTTTGATCCCGAGGAAGGGGGTATAATTTCCCCCGGTGGAATCGGATTTGACATTAACTGTGGTATGCGGTTAATTACTTCTAATCTTACTATTGATCAAGTTAAACCTAAAATCAAGGAATTAGTAGATGCATTGTATCTTAAAGTTCCAGCTGGAGTAGGCTGTAAAGGGTTTGTTAAAGTTAACAAACAGCAGTTCAATGAAGTTTTAATCGATGGTGCTCAATGGTGTGTCAAAAATGGTTATGCTTGGAAAGAAGATATTGAGAACATTGAAAGTCAGGGAAAAATACCTAACGCCGATCCCAGTAAAGTTTCTTCCAAGGCCGTTTCTAGGGGGTTAGATCAACTGGGGACCTTGGGCAGTGGGAATCATTATTTAGAAATTCAAGAAGTTAAAACCGAAAATATCTATGACCAAGAGTTAGCTAAGGCAATGGGAATAACTAAATCCGGGCAAATAGTTATAATGGTGCATTGTGGCAGCCGAGGATTTGGGCATCAGATTGGTACAGATTATTTACGTATTTTCCTGGACATTATGCCCAAATATGGGATAAAAATTTTGGATAAGGAGTTGGCTTGTGCGCCGTTCAATTCTCCGGAAGGGCAGGATTACTATAAGGCTATGGCTTGTGCTGCTAACATGGCTTTTGCTAATCGGCAGGTAATAACTTACCAGATTCGTCAAGTCTTTGAACGAATATTTGGTAAAACTGCTAAAGAAATGGAAATGAATTTAGTATATGATGTCGCTCACAATATTGCCAAGTTAGAGCAGCACGTGGTTAACGGAAAGGAAAAGACTTTGTTAGTCCATCGTAAAGGTTCAACTCGGTCTTTTGGACCATCTAGATCCAGTGAATTACCTAAGAAATATGCTAAAACCGGCCAGCCAGTTATTTTAGGCGGATCTATGGAAACCGGGTCTTATTTATTAGCTGGAACTGATAAGGCCGATGAATTTTTTGCGTCTACTGCTCATGGAGCTGGTCGGACAATGAGCCGGAAGAAGGCCATGGAATTAGTAAAAGGTGAGAAGTTACAGCAGGATATGGAGAAAAAGGGAATTTATGTTCATGCGGTAACCATGAAAGGTTTAGCCGAAGAAGCCGGTGAAGCTTACAAGGACGTGGATTTAGTCGTTGAGACTTTAGAACAGGCCGGGATAACCAAACGGGTAGTGGCCTTGAAGCCGATAGGTAATGTTAAAGGATAGTGCAGCCTATAAATTAGACAGACCTTCTAAACGGAAAAGTTTTAATAGTATTATCTTACCCCCTGATCTATAGTTTAGTAAAAGTTTAAATCAAAAGGTGGTGTCAATATGAACCAGAAAGTTGTTATTTTATTTGTACTGCTGATAGCGGTATTGGTAGTTGTTTCCGGGTGTAATCCGCAGAAATTTGTACCTCCAGCGGTGTCTAAAACCACCTCAGAAGAAGAAATTTCACCTGAGCCGATAGTCGAAGAAGTACTGGAGCAAGCCGGAATGGTGAATGTAAAATTTACTGATGCTGGATTTGAACCCTCTACCTTGACTATTAAATCTGGTGACAAAATAGTTTGGGAAAATGCCCGATCTAAGAATAAAGCTATGCTTCTGGGAACACAAGGATGTGTCAATATTAAAAGCCCCATCTTAAATGTGGGAGACAATTTTGAATGGACTTTTACTAAAACTGCAACCTGTACTTTTGTGGATGGGATCTTGCCTTCAGCAATTGGCAAAGTAGTTATAGAATAATTTTGTTTTTTTTATTTTACTTTTTTATTAATTATTTAAGTATAGTTATTAAACTAAGACCGTAAAAACATTTTATATACTTAAGAATCATTAACTAATCAGAATCGAAAAGAAATCAAAACACGATATTTATCTGGATTTTCTTCATAATAAACTTAAGGCCCGCTATGACTTTATTTATACTAATGTGCCGGTATACTCTTCCAAACGCCGATCCAGCATCTTGGCTGAAATAGATCTTCTAGCTCAGAATGAAGATTGCCTGGATGTGTATGAGGTTAAATGCAGCTTCCGCATAACCAAAGCTAGAAAGCAGCTGACCAGGATAAAAAAATTGATGCCTGAAGTCAATCGGCTGTTTTTCTTTTGCGGGAGCTCAGGAGTTATTACCCAGATAGATAGCCCGGGTCGTTCTTGATTGGTGATGTTGTGGTCTTTTCCACCTAAAATAAATTAATTGACCATAATAGTTAATTCCACAAATATTATAAACCTGATTTCAGCGTTGTAAGCTATAGAAGTACATTGTAGCTTAAAACTAGATTTAAGTTGTTTTTGTCAGCTATTAATGCTTCTGTTTGAGGAAGTAAAAATGAGTATAAAAACTATTAATGAAATAGAACAATTGGAAAGAGAACTAATTAGAAAACGGGAATTAAATGATCCCGAAAATAGAAAGATCATTCACGCCTACACCCATGCTCAAGTGAAAAGATTGGATGAAGCTGTTTACGCCCCACTTGAAAAAAAGTACCCTTCATTAAATGGATTCATTGGTGAAATCAGAAAAGTAGGTGACGTTGTTGCACATATGCTGAAAACTAAATCTACCCTAAAACAGTTGAATAATATGGGATCACTTACTGATTTAATTGAGGGATTATACTGTAAGTTGGGACGGGACGCAGACTTAGAGGCAATAAAAGAAATGTCAAATAGATTTGAAGAGGTTAAAAAATTAGATGACCAATTTTCTCCGATTCAAGAACAGTATTGGGTTGATATAGCTCATGCTGTCAAAGAGGTTTCAACTCAACGAGGAGTTAAAATTGAAGAAATAGTAATGGATTTACAATATACAGATGAAATCTCCAGGATTGTAATTCCTACCCGCAAAGAAGCTGAATCTTTCTTACGAACATCTAATCTATATGCTATAAATCTGTTAATTGTTGGGAAAGGAATTATTGCTCTTGCCAAAAAGGCAGGCACTGTAGATGAGGAAATGTTGCAGCAAGCAAGATTGTTTCCGACTAAAAAAGCTTTGGAAGCAGTTCAAAAAGCAACTTGGGATTATAAAATGCAAGAATATGATCGGATTTATTCTGCGCAGATGTTATAATTTTTCTTATTAAGTTTATTTTTGGATAATAACTGCCACCTAAAGCAGGTTGCCGCTCCTTTCTTTTATCGCTTTTCCCGCCGAAACCTTTATAAATAAATAGTCTAAATATCAACTAATAGTTTGGCGGAAACAGAGCCGAGTAACATGGTTATTTTATCATAAAGTAAATTAACTTTAGTAAATCATCATTTGCTTCTTCTGTTTCAAAAATATGTATCAATTGAATTGGTAACTATTCGCTGATATTGACTGGCTGTTAATAATAACCGCAGTCTGAGGAAATAAAAATGAGTATAACCTTTGAAACTTTAAATGTAAAATCCGAAATAATCCGAGCTCTGAAAGAAGAAGGAATAATCAATCCAACTAATATTCAGGAGCAGGCAATCCCTATAATTAAGCAAGGCAAAGACTTAATTGGTATCTCTAGGACCGGGTCAGGTAAGACCGCTGCCTTTGGTATACCTTTGTTAGAGAAAGTTTCGGCTAATAAAGGAGTTCAGGCTTTAGTTTTGGCCCCAACTCGGGAATTAGCTAACCAGATCTCTAATGAATTAAGAAAATGGAGCAAATACCTAGGTTTAAAAGTGGCAGTTGTTTTTGGCGGAGTTGGTTTTGACCAACAGGTGAGGGACATTTCTAGATCAGAAGTAGTAGTTGGAACTCCAGGACGATTATTAGATCACTTAGGCCGCAGTACCTTAAACTTATCCAAAGTTAATTATTTAGTGCTTGACGAAGCCGATAAGATGGTGGAGATGGGATTTATAGAAGATATTGAACGAATAATTTCCACCACCCCCAAACATCGGCAGACTATGCTTTTCGGAGCTACGATCTCAAATGAAATTGATTACCTTAAAAAGAAATATATGCATAACGTGGAGATAGCTGAATCCGAGCTGCATGTTAAGAAAGATTTACTGGAGCAATACTACTATGACGTTCAGACGCATGAAAAATTCTCCCTATTAGTCCACCTTCTTAAAAAAGAGAAAACTGGCCGAGTCATAATCTTTTGTTCCAAAAGGTCAACCGTAGAATTGCTTAATAAAAATTTACGCGCCCAGGGTATAAAGTCAGAAATGATTCATGGTAAGATGTCTCAGAATAATCGATTGAATGTTATTGAACGGTTCAATAAAGGCAAAACGGATTATTTAGTAGCCTCTTCAGTGGCGGCTAGGGGATTAGATATCAAGGATGTAACCCACGTTTTTAATTATGATTTATCCAAGGATTCTCAGGAATATATCCACCGGATTGGAAGAACTGCTCGGGCGGGTGAATCGGGAAAGGCCATAACTTTGCTATCTTCCCAGGATCATGGAACGTTTTCGGGCATATTAAGGCAATATGATATTGAGGTTAATTTACTTCCCGCAGAAGAATTTCCTAAACTAAGATTTGAAACTAGATCTCCCGGGGGGGATGGTTCTAGGTCGGAACATAACCGCTTTGGCCGAGGATTTAGGGGAGGAGCGGGAGGCAGAAGTTTTGGTCGTAATTCCTATTCTGGCCGGGACAGACGGCCACAAGATAACTCTTCTGAAGGCGGGCCGAGAAGGGATGATCGAGGACCAAGCCGAGAACATAATCATAAGAGGCCGCCTAGAGGAGAAAATCAACACGGCTACCATTCTAAGCCCTCTAATTCTAATTGGGGCAGATCCCGGCGTTAACTATTTAAGTATTTTAAGACCGAGATTATTTTTTAGTTATTGCTTATTTTTAGTTATTTCTACTAATCAATTCTGATTGGGATTAATTATCTTTCTTATTACCCTATATACAATCAACAACACTAAACTAGCGGCTATTAATACCCCCCAATCGATTAATTCTAACGGGGAGGTATTGAATAACTTATTGGCTGGAGTATAGAGAGTCAATAGATGTAAGCTTAGAGACAATACCACTGCTCCTACCAGCCATTTATTGCTAAATATTTTCAACTTATATTCATCTCGGATAGTTTGCAGCCGTACCAATTCAAATACCACTAGGGCGGTGAAAACCATGCTTTGAGCTTTAACAATACCCGCATTTTGATAGAGCCAGAATAAAGCCAACGAACATAGGCCTATCAATCCTCCAAAAATTAAAATATCATTCCTTAGATTTTTAGAGAGAATATTCTCAGAATAAGATTTTGGCTTCTCAGTCATTATTCCTGGTGAGTGGGGATCTAAACTAAGGGCAGTAGCGGGCAATCCATCAGTTATTAAATTTACCCATAAGATTTGGATGGCTGTTAAGGGCAGAGGCAGGCCCAGCACTGAAGCAAATAAAATTACTACGATCTCTCCCAGGTTGCAGGACAATAGATAGTTTACAAATTTTCTAATATTATCAAATATCCCCCTTCCTTCTTCCACCGCATTTACTATTGAAGAAAAATTATCATCTATTAAGATCATGTCCGAAGCTTCCTTGGCTACATCAGTTCCGGTAATTCCCATGGAAACTCCAATATCTGATTTCTTTAAAGCTGGAGCATCGTTAATTCCATCTCCGGTCATGGCTACAACATAATTTTTATTTTTGAGCGCTTCTATAATTTTTAATTTGTGTTCGGGATTTACTCGGGCAAATACCCCGATAGATTCAATTTTTTGTGATAAGTGGGATAATTTTAGATTGTCCAATTCCTGTCCGGTCATTGATTTTCCTTCAATGCCAATATGCCGGGCAATGGCTTGTGCCGTAGCCAGCTGGTCTCCGGTAATCATGATAACTTTTATTCCCGCATTTTTGCAAGTTTGTATGGAAGCTTTAACTTCTCTTCTGGGCGGGTCAATCATTGCCTGCAGGCCGATAAAAGTCATATTTTGTTCAAATTCTTGGGCTGGCTTTCCAGGCCTGTTTTCACTGTAAGCAAACCCCAGAACTCTTAATGCTTGTTCAGCAAACCTCTCATTCTGGGCTAAAATTTCCTGCCCTAATTTACGGTTTAAGCGCTGAACTTGTCCGTTGATAATAATTTTATCACAATATTTAAGAATAATATCCGGCGCCCCTTTGGTGAATGAAATAAGGTTTTTATTGTTTTTATGGATAGTTGTCATCATCTTCCTTTCGGAAGTGAATGGTACTTCATCCACCCGCGGAAATTTTTTATTAATATTATTAGGGTCAAGTTGTCCTTTACGCGCTGAAACAATCAACGCTGCTTCCGTTGGGTCACCGATAACATTTATTTTGGAGACAGATTTATTTTTGTCATCACCTTTTTTAATTTTATTTTTTCTTTCTCCTTCTCCAGAAGATTCTTCAATCTGGAAGTGAGCATCATTGCATAGCAGCCCGCATTGTAATATTAAACTCAATTTCTGGGAATCAGCCGGCTTACCTTTAACTGAAAATGTCCCCTCAGCCTCATATCCCGATCCACTGGCTTCATACACTTCTTTATCAACCCAGACTTTAGTCACCGTCATTTCATTGTGGGTTAAAGTTCCAGTCTTGTCGGTGCAGATTACATTTACGCTGCCTAAGGTTTCTACCGCGGGGAGCTTTCTTACTAAGGCCTTTCTTTTAACCATTTTTTGCACACCTAAGGCTAGGGATATGGTTATTACCGCTGGCAGACCTTCCGGGATTGCAGCTACTGCTAAGGCTAGGGCTATAAAGAAGTATTCTGAATAACTCTGGCCGCTAAGAACACCTGCTCCAAAGACAGTTAGAGCAACAATAACTACTGCTAGAGTAAGGTACTTGCCTAAGGTCTGAAGTTTTTTTTGCAAGGGGGTCGTCTTTTCGGTTGAGGCCTGAATCAATTTAGCTATATTTCCCACTTCAGTATTCATCCCGGTCGAAGTTATTAGTGCTTTACAACGCCCTTTGGAAATTATAGTTGCAGCATAGACCATATTAACCCGTTCTGCCAGGGCAATTTTTTTAGTTAGAGTTTTAATGTTTTTAGATACCGGCATAGACTCCCCAGTTAAAGGGGCCTCTTGAGTTTCTAAGTTGTGGGCTTCAATTATCCTGGCATCAGCTGGGACTTTATCTCCGGTTTCTAGGACAATCAAATCCCCTGGGACCAGCATCTTGCTGTCTATTTTTTTTTCCTGTCCATCGCGGATAACTTTAGCTTTTAAGGAAGAGATTCTTTGCAGGGCTTCAATTGCTCGTTCAGCTTTAAATTCTTGAACAAAACCCAAAACAGAATTAATAATTACTATTACTCCAATTACTATGGCATCAATTTTTTCACCAATGAATATAGAAATAACCAGCGCGGCCATTAAAATTAGGATTAGCGGGCTGGTGAACTGGGCCATAAAAATTTTTAAGGGATTGGGGCCGTTTTCTTTTTTTAATTCATTTAGACCATATTTATGCAGCCTTTCTTCAGCTTGCTGACTGCTTAAACCTTTTTCTGAAGAATTTAATTCTTTAAAAACATCTTTTAGTTCTTTATCATGCATGAAATTTAAAAATGAATTTAGTTATAAAAAGGTTCTTAATTTAGTCTATCATTTCTAAGTAGCAAATCTTGCGGAGACATTTCTAGCCATCTCCTGCTCCCCTCTACTCCTCTTTAAGGCTCTGTAGAAAGAATCCTACTTCGCAGACCACAACCCTAAACTAAAGTATAGGGACGTGGTCTGCTTCGTCTGGTCAAGTCAAGATTATCTGCTATAATCATTGACAATCTTGACCTAGACGGACTCTTTCTACTAAGCCCCTCTTTAACAAATCTTTATAAACATTAAATAATTATGTTTAACTGTACATGTATGGACGTAAAAAAGAGGTTATAGTACTATTAGTAGTGTTAGCTTTATTTATATTAATTTTTGGAACTTCAATTTATAGCAACTGGTTTAATTCATCTTCTAACTTAGCTTCAACTATTACCGGAGCGGCAGTAGGCATAGATACCACCTTAGTAAATCCGATAGTGGCTGAACCGGAGATTGAACTGCCCATTCCAATACCTGTTACAGAGAACATTACCGGCAATATTTCAGAATCAATTCCTGAAACTGATCTAGAACCTTCACCAGAACAGCCTATTGCCGTGGAAACAGAAATCGAAGAACCAACCCCGGCTAAGGAAACTATTTCAGAATCCGCTGATAAAGGTGGTTCAATAATTTTTTTGACTGATGCCAATTCCACCCAATGTGGCGATGTGTCTAATAGTTTAAGTTTGACTGCCGACATCCGGTCTAATTATACTTGTTTTAATATTATTGGCCCTAATGTTGTTTTAGACGGATCAGGATTTACTATCTCCAGCAACGGCACGGGATTTGGTATAAATATAACTGGATTTGACAATATCACCATTAAGAATTTTGCCAACATTTACAATTTTAGCATTGGTATAAATTTTACTAATGCTAAAAATATTACTATTTATAACAATAGCCTTCAATCTGACAGTTTTACTGGAACTGGGTACGATCATAATATTGTATTTAGTAATGTAAATTCTTCCAACATCAGCTCTAATAACCTTACTGTCAAAGGGGCATCCGCCAGATCAATTTACTTTTTTAAATCCAACTATAATACTGTTCGTGATAACAAGATCCTATCTCCAAGCAGTAATATTTTTGCAGCGTCAGCAACAGGTATTAGTTTGAGAGATAATTCTAGTTTTAATAACCTATCTAACAATATTATTTACCTATTTAGTTCAGAAGACGAAGGTTCTTCTAGTACCGGTATTGGCATACTCGAAAGTTCTATGCGGAATAACATCTCTTATAATAATATTACTATCAACGTCTCTGGATTCGGGCTGTTTATGGCTTCAGTTAACAATAACTCTTTTTATGGGAATAATATTAATCTTAGTTTTAGTGAAGGCCAGGCGATACATAATTATTTTTCTAATGATAGTTTTTTTTATGGAAATAATCTTACTACTACTGGAGCCGATTCTGTTGGTATTGATTTGAGTAATGTAGTCTCCAACACTTTTGAAAACAATAATCTAGATGCCCGAGGCACAGGTTCTATAGGTATAACTAATCTCGCGGTTAGATACAGCCAGTTTATTAATAATAATATTTCTACTCTTGATTATTTTAAAATTCAGGCTATTGAGTCCGGCAGTAATCCTAACAATTCCAACAATTCGCTGATTTACAACAATTCTTTTGGGTTAATTAATTGGACTAAAGGCAATTTGACCACCAATCTGTCCTTGCAGATTGGAACAACTATTTTCTTAGAAAGCAACAATACTGGAGTTCTAGATAGTGCTGCTCAAAACATGGCTTTGAATAGCACCGCTCAAATAATTTTGCGGGGTTTAACTTTTATTTCCACTCCCTTATTGATGAAGAATAATGTGCGCTGCGATAATACTAATTCATGTAATATTTCTTACAATTCAACTTCGGGTGTACTTTATGCCAATATAAGTTCGTTCAGTAATTATACCGCTCAGACTAATCCCTGCGGAGTTATAAACTCCAGTGCGACTATGAATCTCAATTTAGTTGTCACTGCCACCTGTTTTACTATCAATGCCAGCAACATCATTATTAACGGAGCCGGATTTACAATCACCAGCAACGGCACCGGGTTTGGAGTTACTGGCGCTGGATTCCACAATATTACTATTAAGAATTTTGCCAACCTTTACAATTTTAGTATGGCTGTAAATATTACCGATGCTAAAAATATAACTATCCATAATAACACTTTTCAAACCGACGACCAGCGCCAGATAGGCGACGGCCATACTATTCAATTTATTAATGTTAATTCTTCTAACATAACCCTAAACAACCTTACTACCTTCAGCCCCCACGGATATCCAATTTACTTTTCACAGTCCAGCTATAATATTATACAGGATAATATCATATTATCACTCATAAGGGCCAGTTGGGGGATCTGGTTAGTTACTAATACCGCCTTTAATAACATCACTAATAATATTATACGAATTAGAGGGCCGATGACCACTACAGTAGGGATTGGTATTGCTATGGCAGTAAACTCTAACAACAATAATTTTTCTTATAATAATATTTCTACCAATGAAACCTCCTATGGGCTGTATGTAAGTTCCTCTTCCAATAACTCTTTCTATTGGAACAACATCAATAACAGCTATAAAAATTCGCACGGTTTAGTTATGGACGTAAATTCTAACCAAAATGTGTTCTATGGCAACAATTTTTCTACGGTAGGAACTGATTCCACGGGTATTGATGTGGGATGGACTTCCGAATCAAATCTCTTTGAAAATAACAAGATCGAAACTCGGGAAAATGGGTCGATTGGGATTAAAATTCAGAACGTTGCTCAGTTTAACCAGTTTATAAACAATAATGTTTCTACTAACGTTGGCCCGACTATTTTAGATATGAATAGTTCTACCACTAATTCCTTGATTTATAACACTTCTTTGGGTATGATTAATTGGACCAAAACCAACTTGTCAACTAATATCTCTTTAATTTTAGGGACAACTATTTTCTTGCAAAGCAACAATACCGGAGTGATAGATAATGGAACTCAGAATATGGCTTTGAATGATACGGCCCAGATAATTTTACGGGGATTAACCTTAACCTCCACTCCTTTGCTATTAAAAAATGGGGTGCGCTGTGATGATACCAACGCCTGTAACATTACTTATAATTCTACTTCGGGAGTGCTTTATGCCAATATAAGTTCGTTCAGTAATTATACTGCCCAAGCAATCAGCTGTGGGACGGTAAATGGAAACCTAGTTCTAACTGAGAATATCAGCCACATTGGAACCTGTTTTACCCTTGCTGCCGACAACATTGTTTTAGATGGCAGCGGCTTCTATATCCGAACTAATGGCACCAATGGTGATCTTACTTCGGGTGTTACAGCTACTAATTTTTCCAATATCACAGTCAAAAATTTTGGGGGCATAATTAATTATTCTCGAGCCATATCGCTAATAAACGCTACCAATTTTACCTTTTTTAACAACACCGTGCGGGGAGCAAACGTCAGCGGCTCTACTTATATTTTCGCGGCTGAAATTTCTATCGGCCTAAACATTACTTCCAATAACTTAACTGCGGTAGGAGCTGCTGATGGCAGTGAAGCCAAAAATATTTTTATTAATTCTTCCGGAGCATTCATATACAGTAATAAAATTCATTCTCTGGGAACTGAGTCTCCGGGAATTTTTAGCGGCAATTCTTATATTGATAACCTAACCATTATCAATAACAATTTAACCTCCAACGAAATTAATTCGCCCGGCATTAAATTACTGACTAATGAAGGGACACTTATTCAAGGCAACATCATCGAAACTTTCCAGAACACTTCCAACCCCATTGCTCTCAATAGCCTGTCAGCATATGCACGGATAGTCAATAATACTTTAATCAGCCGTGGCAGATCTTCAATGGGAATTTTACTAGACACAACTACCAGTAACATTAACATTACGGGTAATAATATCACTACCTTTGGAAACGGACTAGACCCCGATACAGATCCCAATTCCGGAATTTCCCTTTTTGGAGATGGACATCGCGTCGAAAATAATATTATCACTACCAGCGGAAATATAAGCCCCGGGATAACAGCATATTCAGGAACACATACTGTTTTGGGTAACAATGTTTCAACCAGCGGCATAGACAGTTATGCCCTGTATGTTGCTGATGGAACTCGTAACAGCCAGATTAGTAACAACACTTTTGGGACTACCGGTGATTCAGCTGCTATTAAACTGGGTTTTATTAACACCGGAACTTTAACTGAGAATATGACCTTTCATAACAACACTATTAAACGAACTAAAGGCCATGGTATCTGGGACACGACGACTGGGCCTAAAACTTTAATCTATTCTAATTCCCAGGCTATGATCAACTGGACCAAAAATAATATTACTACCAATATTTCTCTTATTGTAGGAACAACTATTTTCTTAGAAAGCAATAATACTGGGGTAATAGATGATGGAATAAATAATCTGGCTTTGAATGGTACAGCTAAAATTGAACTTCGCGGATTAGGATTTGCATCAACTCCCACTTTGCAAAAGAATGGGGTGCGCTGTGACAACACTGATGACTGT
Source organism: Candidatus Nanoarchaeia archaeon (assembly GCA_035289845.1). GTDB lineage: Archaea > Nanobdellota > Nanobdellia > Woesearchaeales > GW2011-AR9 > DATDWB01. Next base: position 46,188 of record DATDWB010000050.1, read on the forward strand.
AATATTACTTATAATTCTACTTTAGGTATTCTTTATGCCAATATTAGTTCATTTAGTAATTATACTGCTAATCTATTCACTGAGTCGCCACCCCCGCCCTCCGGAGGTACAACCTCATCTAGCTCATCCTCATCCTCTTCGTCATCTACCCCCCCTCCTCCACCTCCTCCTCCACCT
>DATDWB010000051.1:0-22929 GCA_035289845.1 Candidatus Nanoarchaeia archaeon
TCAGCAATCAAATAGATTAACTCAAACTAGATTGTTTTGGGAAACATCTTTATCCAACCTTGGATTATTAGGTAAAACTTGGGTTGGAAAATTGGAGTCAAATGGTCCTAATGACAACTATAAGTATGAAAATGGTGAAATAGGGAGAATAACTCTAGTTTACATTCCTTGCACTACCAATTTAAATTTACCTATTGAAATAATCTATTATTTCCATGGTCATGCCGGTTTTGCTCATTGGGATATGGAAGAACGAGTACTTAAACAAAGTAAAGAAATGGCCACTGCTGGAAGAAATTTTGTTATTATCTTCCCGGAGCTGCCTTGGTCAAGCTCAAAATTAAACATTCCTCCTGGGAGCTCAGATTCTCAACATGATTTTATAAGGACGGATATACCTCATAAAAATATTTGGTTGGAAAGTGATTCTAATTTAGCTGTGTTACACCAAGATATTATTTCAATAATTAAACAAGTAAACCCTAATACCCAGATAGGTTATATCTCCCTGACTGGACATAGTGCCGGAGGGGCAGCAATTGGTTTTGCTTCTATCTATCCGTCAAAGGAAAATAATTTCTTGAACCAGATCATGCCTAATAAAATAACCTTCTCCGATGGTATTTACAACTGGAACGGACTGGGATCGGCAGTACAAGAGACCTATAACAATTATGTTAAGTCTAATTCAGCTATTTCATTAAATTTACTGGTTCAGGATCCAAGTAGACAATTGGCACACGATCCAACCAAGTACGCCATTGAATTTGTAAAATCGTTGGGTATTGGTTGGACTGCACAAGATGGTAATTGGGATACCAGTTCGGTAGAAAGCTATTCAACCCCGGGTGCAAAGTCTAATCAAGTATATATTGTTCCAGATCATATCAATGTTGTTTATCTCCCCCTACAATTATCACATAAACAAATTGGAGAAATTTCCTTAGCTTGGCTGCCGGAGAAATAAATTTTTAACCCAGATTTGAAAATTAATAAGTCCCCTAACCTACTCGTTCTTATTTTTCTTGATCAAATCTTCAATTAGATCTAATACTTTGGAGGGGTTGTTGACATTTCTGATTTCAAACACGTTGCCTTGAGTGCCCCGCAGAAATACTGAGCCGTAACCTAGGATTCTTTGCAGCCGGCCCTGCTTTACATTTAAGTCGGGAACAAATCCTAAAGGATGAAAATATACATTTTTTTTCTGCCGTTTAATAAACCCGTGAACTATGGTAATTTTACTCCGTGTTATTTTATACCTGGTAATAAGGCGGGAATATTCTGCTAACAATAACGAAAACAAGCCCGTTCCGCCGATTAAAAGAGTTACCCCTGGGGCAATGTAATCTCCGTTTAACTTAGAATATCCCAGTAGACCCAGTAACAGGAAACCACAGCTGTATTCAACTAAGTAGGCTTTCCGGGTGCGGCAATATTTGGCTAGGACTTCATCTTCATAACTAACTGGCATTATTGACTAATGGTGCTAAAAGTTTATATATTTTGTGCGTGGCTGGATGCAAATGCCTGAACTGCCGGAAGTCGAAACTATAGTTAAGCAGCTGCGAGCTAAAATTGCTGGAAAAATCATTACTAAGTTGGAAGTTTTGGAACCTAAAGTAGTTGACCCTAAAATAAGTTCCATCCTGCCCCTAAAAATTAAAGATGTACTCCGCCGGGGAAAGTTTATCATTATCCCATTAGATGGAAGCAGCTCCTTATTGGTTCATTTAAAAATGACCGGGCACTTTCATTATGTCGAGGCAATTAATAAAACTAAAGATCAAAAGCATAAGCAGTACCTATCGGGTATCTTTCATCTGGATGATAATTCTTTTTTTACTTTCAACGAAATCCGAAAATTTGGAATGGTTAATTTAGTTGCTAATGGGGAGATGGAAAAATATCTGTCTAAATTTGGTCCGGAACCGCTCACTATCACTGCCGAAAATTTCCAATCTCGACTCCAAAAATTCCCTCGATCGGTAATTAAGACTAAACTCTTGGATCAAAAATTCATTGCTGGGATTGGCAATATTTATGCTCAGGAAGTACTCTATTATGCAGGCATAAAACCGACTCAGAAAATTAAGGATATTCCTCTTCCAAAAATATATTTACTTCACTCCGAGATTCAGCGGGTGCTAAAATTGTCCATCGAAAATAATGGCACTACCGTAAGTGATTATACTCATCTTAGCGGCAAAGGAAATTTTCAGAACTTTTTAGCGGTCTACGGCCAACAAAATTGCCCTAAAGGACATTCATTGCACAAGATTAATATTGGCGGGCGAAGCACTTCTTTTTGTCAGGTTTGCCAGGATTAGATTTTGGCACCAGTTTTCAAGTTTTTTTCACAGCCTAAATCCTTAACTTTTCCAAAATCGAACACTTCCTGTTTGTTAATAACATAAATTTTAAATTTGCTTATATCCTCCAGGAAAGGGCTTAACATATTCCCTTCCAGCACATTAGTCCCTTCCACTAAGGGGTTAAATGAAGGGATGGCAATCAATTGTTTTCTCTTCCATTTTCCTTGCAGGAAACATTTATATTTTTCCCATTTGCCGTGTTCCCGCAAAGTTACTGCTGGATGCTCATGGCCAATGATAATCGTTTTGGCTTTTGTTTCAACTAATTCATCTCCGTGAACTATGTGCAAGCCTTCCACCTTATACTCCTTTACCACTTTAATCTCTCGTCTCAGGGCTATAGGTTTAATTATGGGGTCATGATTGCCTTGCACCACAATTATTTCTTTACAGTGCTGCTTTAAAAAGTCAAACAAGGCCAGGATATCTCTCCATTCCTGGTTGAGGACGGTTCCAAATTCATCTTTAAGGTCGCCGTTAATTATAATTTTAAGCGGCTGCACCGTGGTTAAGATGTCTTCCAGAATAGCAATAATCTCTTTAATCTGAAATTTTGGAACCAGTATGCCTTTGCGCTGCCACGATTCTTCCATTCCCAGGTGCAGATCGTTAATTATTAAGATTTTAGGCTTTTTAATCCACAAGCTTGGTCCAATTATTTCTATTCCGGGGGCTATTTCCAGGTTATCCATATAAGGGCAAATCTATGAAAATATTTATAAATCAATTGCTTCTAAATATAATTCTCTGCCCCGGTGGCTCAGCAGGTTAGAGCGGACGGCTGTTATCCTATGGAAAGATACCGTCAGGTCGCCAGTTCAAATAGTTTCCGCTAAATTGGAGCGGAACTTTGAAAGTCTGGCCCGGGGCGCTTTTTTAAAACGTGGAGTATTCCGCCATTCTACTGGCTGGTGGTTTGCTCAGTCTTATTTTGACAATAAATGTTGACTTGTCGAGTGGGTAGCGGCCTAATTCTCCCGGATCACAATCAACGACTGCGTCTTTTCAATCCCTTCCACCTGCTGTAATTTTCCCAGCAGAACTTTATCAAATTCAGCCACATCCTTAACTCTAATAACCGCTAGTAGATCTGCTCCGCCGGATACGATATCCACTCGTTCTACAAAGTAGAATGAGCGCAGTTCCTTGGCCATATCATACTGGGTTCTCTTTTTTTGTTTTATTAACGGCAGGTCTACGGAAATAAGAATATAGGCCAGAAATCCCTTATCCAACTGGTGGTAATCCAATTCCAACGTAAATTTTTTTATGACCCCTTCTTTTTTTAATTTTTTAATCCGGTGATGGATGGTTGTAATTGGCAATAGGGTCTTCTTAGCTATCTGCCGGGTGGAATAATCAGCATGATTCTGCAGCACTTCCAGTATTTTTCGGTCTTTCTCGTCAATTAATCCAACCATTTTGGTACAAATGTTCCAGTTTATATATAAATATTGCTATTATTAGTACTATTTCCCACAAATTTTGGGATATACTTATAAATTGTTTTTGTTTCTCTTAAAAAATGGTCCAAGAAACACTGCCTTGTTCCGAACCATTTAAAGAAGGGTTCATAATTCCCCCCTATGTTTACCATCATTCTGTCCAGCTAGGGATAGAAACTACACTGGTTCAGCATCCTTACCCCACCAACACCTGTCCTGAAAAATGTGATTTGCTTAGAGAAACATTTCCGGATGATAACTGGTCTGACAACCGGGTGGTAAAAGCAATTTATGCTCTTATCGGTTGGGATCCCTATCTCTTTGTGTTTCCAGAATTAATGCCTCGGGGGAGTTCAAAAAAAGCAGCCTCAAGGAAGATCAAAAGAAGTAATCGTAGCGCCCGTTGGAAGCGCATTCGAAAAATACGTCAAAAATATTTTCCTTTGCCGCAACTAACTGCTAATGTAGTGCATTCTCTTTTTTCTTCCTCAGGTATAACTTCATCAGGGTACGATTTATATCCTTTTGTGGGTGCTGACTGTATTCCGAGCGGTATGGAACATGGGACTTGTACTCCTTTTATTTCCCCTGAAGGGATAAAAGAACTTAATGATTCTTATTATGGCGGTATTAAATCTATATTTATCCATGATCTGCCTTCCTTGGAGAGTAAAGTTGTGGACATCTCTGTCGGCGGCCAAGGAAATCTAGCCCATCGTACCTCTATGCATATAGCCTATGGCGGAATTTATGCGATCTTAAAAGCAGCTTATGGTGATTTAGTTCATAAACTACCTTTTTGGAAAGAAAACAAAAGCCCTAAAGAAACATTTTTATAACCCAAACTCAACTTAGCTCAAAATGACCTTTATCTCCATTCAAGAAGCAATCAGTAAAGGGAAGGGCAAAGTTTCAGTTAGAGGCTGGACTCATCGAGAACGAGGCAGCAATAAATTAAAATTCCTAGTTCTTAGAGATTCAACCAATCTTCTCCAATGTGTATTTAAGCGGGAATTGTTTGAGAAGCAATGGGAAGAGGTCGACCATCTTCAAGTAGAATCTTCTTTGGAACTAACCGGCGAACTTAAGGAAGACCAGCGGGCTCCGACCAGATTTGAGCTGCAAGTTCAATCTTACAAACTGATTGGAAAAAGTGAAAATTATCCTATCTCTAAAGATCAATCGGTAGAATTTCTGGCTGATAACCGCCACCTGTGGCTGAGAAGCCGAAAAATGACTGCGGTCTTAAAAATAAGAAGCACGGTCTTTGGAGCCATTGATGAATATTTTAAAGGAGCAGGATTTTATGAGTATCATTCCCCTATTTTTCAGTCGGTGCAGTGTGAAGGCGGGGCGGATTTATTCGCGGTTGATTATTTTGGCCAGAAGAATGAAGTATTCCTCGGACAGACCTGGCAGCTGTATGCTGAGCCGGCTATTTTTGCCTTGGAAAAAATTTATACTATCTCTCCTAGTTTCCGGGCGGAGAAATCCAAAACCAGCCGTCATTTGACCGAATATTGGCATGCGGAGATGGAATTAGCCTGGGCCAGTTTCAAAGACATCCAGGATCACGGTGAAAAACTGATCAAATTTGTGATGAAAAAAGTTCTGGAAATTAACTCGGCGGAATTAGAAATTCTGGAACGGGACCTATCTAAATTACAGCCCACTCTCAAGAAACCTTTTGTGCGCATGACTTATGATGAGGCTTTAAAGATTCTTAAAGAAAAATGCAAGCTGAAAGTAGAATGGGGTAAGGATCTGAGAACGATTGAAGAAGAAAAATTAACTCAACTCTACGACGTGCCCGTAATTGTAACTCACTATCCTAAGCAAGTTAAAGCTTTTTATATGACTGAAGATCCGCATAATCCGAAAGTGGTGCAAGGCTGTGATTTTCTGGCTCCTGAAGGATATGGGGAGATAATTGGCGGATCACATCGGGAACCAGATATAGAAAAAGTCCGGCAGCGGTTGATCGATGACGGTGAAGATCCGTCGGAATATGAATTTTACTTAGATACCAGACGTTACGGCAGCGTACCGCATGGCGGTTTCGGCTTAGGTGTTGAAAGGGTCATTCGCTGGATTTGCGGGCTAGAGAGTATTAAAGATGCCATTCCTTTCCCTCGGACGATGGACCGGTATAAGCCTTGAGTTCCAACAATCTTTCTAACTTTAAACTTAAAGAACACTTAATTGTAACTTATACAAAACTTATTTTAAGTCTAATTTAAACTTACAAGAAACTTTTAAAAGGCAATATTTATAAATTCTGAAATAATCCTGCCTCTCGAGATAGATGTCCATATTTTTTGTAGATCGGGTTCAAGTACAAAGTGATAAGCAGAGAAAAGTTCCTTTACCTAAAAAATTCTGGTTAAGTTTTCCTTTAAATTCACTGGTTAAAATCCAATCCTTGAAAAATGAATCTTTATTTTATGTGGATAAAATTCAGGCGCAGGGCAAAATTCAGCGCCGGGTGCCTCTCCCTAAAAAATTTTGGAAAGAATTCCCTTTAGGAACCATGGTAAAAGTAGAGTTGATAACTAAGACTTAATCAAAAAGAGTTAGATGTTTATGCTGGAACAAAAAAGAGAGCTGCTGGAACAACGGAAGATCCAACTAAAACAAAGAATCAAGGAGTTGGAACGGTCTAGAAAAAGAACCGCCTTCTTAATTAAAGATTCAATCCATAAAACTTCCCGGCCTAGAACTCATGATAATTTAGTGGTTAAAGATTTAAGTCAATTATCCAGTCTATCTAATTATGAGATTGAGGAATTAAGGAGAAGCAGCCATCAGCTTAAAGAAATTGAACAGCAGATTAAATCTATTGATTCTCAAGATCAAAAATACAGTTATGCCCGAATTTCTTTAGTTTTAGGATTAATTTTAGTTTTAGCGGCAATTCCATTTTTGTTATTTGACGGCCCTTCCAATTTGCTTACTGGATCAGCAGTAGGAAACATAGCTGATGATTCTGAAATATCCATTGTCCTGCCGGAAAAAAATCCTGATGCAGAAAATTATCCGGACGATTTGCCGGCAATGGTAGATGAAATTGTTAAATCTCCTTCCTTAGAAATAAATCCCGATGATCTAGTTCAGACTGAACCCGTGGTAGAAAGTAAGGGCAGTGGCGATTCTGCTGAAAATAATTTCCTGCCGCCGGATATAACTTCAATTTCCAACTCCATTTCCAACTCTCTGGAATCAGCTGCCCTAATTTTACCGGCTGAAAAAATAATTTCTGGACCAGTAATTCTGGACCAGCCGGTGCAGTGGAAAAAAATTCTGTTTTTAAGTAGTGATCTAAGTTCAGCCGCTGCTTCTTTACCCAGCGGGGCTTATGATGTTAATTTATATCTGGTTGAAAATACTGCCCAAGAAACAAAAACCACTCTTATGAACCAAAATAAACTGACTGATTTATCTGCAGATTTATTTGCTAATTTAGCTGCTGAAAATCAAGAAAATAAACATCTGGAACTAATTTATTTTACTCCCGGACCAACGGCTAAAGAAATCCAACTTGATAATAGCCGCAAACAAGGCAAGAAAGTGGTGGTTCAAAGTTTGGAGGGGCTGCCTTATCAGAATGTAACCGCTTTTACAGCCTGGGACGAATTATTAAATACAACTAACCCTGGTAAATTGAAGGTTAAATGGGTTGAAGGGGGAATAACCATCTCTCCCAAGGTTGAGGATAAAGATAACGACGGGATTTATGATTATGTAGAATGGATCGTTCCCCATTTAAGTGTCCAAACTTTTGAGATAATAGTTGTAGATCAAGCTCAGCACTTAGATGCCAATCGGGAATTCATCTCGGATATTTATGCTAAAATAAACTCTCAGGACGGAATTTGGAGCGAGCCTATACCTGAAACTCATTATGTCCGGGTATATTTTGAAAAAAATCTTACTACCAGCAACGACCTTACTATTTTTGCCCGTGGGCTGTCTGGAAAACCTAGCCTAGAAGTTTATGAAGTTAATAGCCGCCAGAAAATTGCCGAGTTTAGCACCATCTACAATAATAATTACCAAACCGTTTATCTTCACAATTTAATTTCTCTTTCCCAGGATGTTTTTGATTTAAAAATTGCCGGCGGGAATCTCCAGTTTGATTTGATTATTGACCCGCCGAGGGTAATGGCCGGGCTAGATGATAAAAGCGGATCCACTGTTCCTAAAACGGTAATTTTATTCCCTGAAATGCGTTCAATTAATTATTCGGTTTTATTGGCCGGGGGGGCAGATGCAGACACTGCTTATTCTTTAATGACCGCTGAACCAAACGTTGCTAAATCCGAGCAAGATTTTTCCTTTTCTGTAAAAGATGATACTAATACTGCTCAACCCAACGAAAACGTGAGCTGGATAGCTATCGATTGGGGGGATCACAATCTTAATGGCACTCTCATAAAATGCGGCAACATCTCTAACAGCGGAGATGGAAATAATGGCACTATAACTTTCCCTACCAGTTTCCCTAATACTAGTTATTCCATCTTTGGCAACTCTATAGTCCACTCTGATGCTCCACTTATAAATTATATTAATACTACTCGGGCAGTTGGAAGTATAAACATTTCAGTTGAAGAAGATACTGGAACAAATATATCCCTCTCTGGAGGCAGCTACTGTGCCATCAGCCATGGAGAATTTAATTTTGGCAGTGTCGGAATTAAGGCTGGCAATGCTACCACTGCCGCCAGCGGCGATACTACGGTAACTTTTAACACTCCTTTCTTCAGTGCCGGTTATTCAGTTGTGGCTATGGCTGGTAATTTGGATACCGAATCCTGTGCTCCCGAGATTGTTCTTAAAACAAAGTCTGATTTCATTATTCACTTTGAGCAAGATACTTCTACCAATTGTCCTTCCCGAGCTTTTGACTGGGTAGCCGTTTTAGGCGGGTTTGATTATAGTAATTCCACTACGCTGGTGGTAAATGAGACTAATTCTCCCTTTGCCTTATGCGGGGATGTTATTAGTTATACTAACATCACTGTTCAAACTGTGGGTGGACATGCATCTACTGGGGGAGTGTTATCTGTTTGTGGATATAGTGGACCGGGAACAGGATACGCCAATGTTTCTTTAGGTAGAAATGGTAGTTTTGTTATCCAATCTGGGGGAAAGATTAACTTGGTAGGGGGTGTATTTTGGGGCGGTGGAAATGCAGTATCTGCAAATTGTGCTATTCAAGGCGTGGATGGTAATACCAGCCGGGATGGAGAAATTGGTTGCACTCCCAATGGAGGCGGCGGAGGCGGTGGGGACGATAATGGTGGAAGTGTTGATAGCGGAGCGGGAGCGGGAGGAGGTTTTGGTGGAGTAGGAGGAATGGGGGAAAATTCTTCTCTAGCTGATAGAAGCGAAGGGGGACGGCCTTATGGAGGTCAATATGATTTAGTGATAAAAACCGGTTCAGGCGGGGGAGGACAATCCGGGGATAACGTTGCCATTGGTGATGGTGGAGGCGGCGGTGCAGGATTAAAAGTGGATGCTGGAGATGGATTCATAACTATTAATGGGGTGGTTAACCTGTCTGGGGGTAGTGGTTTTGATGGTGATAGTCTAGACGATTCTGCCGGCGGCGGCGGTTCAGGCGGGCATTTAATTCTTATTGCCAAGACTTTAGTAGTGTCAAATTCAATAATTAATATTTCCGGAGGAAGGGGCGGAGATGGAGATAGTGCCGATTTAGTTGACTCCTGCGCCGGCGGCGGAGGCGGCGGCGGAAGAATATTGTACGTTTACGAGTCAATAACCAATACTTCAACCATTAATGAAGTATCTGGAGGGGCAAAAGGAACTTCTGGTGATGTAGGATGTACCAATTCTGGTGGAGAACCGGGAGGCAATGGGACTATCGGTTTCTTACAGTTGAACATCCTGCCTAAAGTGGATTCCATTCGTTTGAACACCACCACCATTGCTTTGAATAAAATTAGTGAAAATTTAACTTTGTATTACAATTCTACTGATGGCAACTCTGATCCAGTCAAGAGCATAATCTTTTGGTATGCCAATAACGCCCCTACCATGGTCCTCTACAACACTTTTGAGCGGATCAACGAAACCAACAGCAGCAATTTACGAGATTATTCCGGCAATGGCAATAACGCTACTGATTACAATCAAGCTACTTGGAACGCCACCGGCGGTTTCGACAGCAAAGGAATGTACAGCTTTGATGGGGATGATCAGATCAACTTCAGCAGTTCCTTATCCTTAAATCTGACTTTGAATTATACTATCTGCACTTGGTTAAGCACTTACGCCAAAGACATTCCGGCAGCGGTTTATACCCTGATAAGTCGTTATAATGATGGCACCAATCGTGGTTTTGCAATGAGAATTGCTAAAAATGGAAGTAAAGGCATTATCCAATATATTCATGCTTCCCAGGGTTCTGCCGAAGGGGGATTGGTGTTTAATATCTTAGAATCCACCACTTCGGTAAATGACAGCCGATATTACCATACTTGTGCCACTTTTGATACCGTTAATGGTTCAGTTTTATATGTTAATGGAGTTAAGGAAAATTTTGATACTCGAACTAAAACTGCTATTTCTACTTACTCCCAAGTTTTCATGTACGGAGCTCAGCATTCCACTACTCCTCGACAATATAACGGAACATTGGACGATGTCATGATTTTCAACCGCAGCCTGCATCCGGTTCAAATTAATTCGATATTCCTAAATCAAACTAATATTACCGTTACTCAGGAGATTGTTGGGGGAGATATCTGGAAAGCTTGTATAATTCCTAACGATGGGAAAGAAGATGGCGAAGAAGGATGCTCCAATAATTTAACTTTCAATACTAAACCAGCAATATATAACGTAATCTTAAACACCACCAATCTGGCCTTAAACAATACTAATCACAACTTGACTTTATATTATAATTTTACTGATGCCGATTCGGATGCCGTTAAAAATATTACTAAATGGTATGTTAATACTACTCCCTTAATGGTTTTGTTCAATACGTTCGAACGTAATAACGAAACTAATAGCAGCAATTTACGGGATTATTCCGGCAATGGCAATAATGCTACTGATTACAATCAAGCTACTTGGAACGCCACCGGCGGTTTCGACAGCAAAGGAATGTACAGCTTTGATGGGAATGATCAAATCAACTTCAGCAGTTCCTTATCCTTAAATCTGACTTTGAATTATACTATCTGCGCTTGGTTAAGCACATATGCTAAAGATATTCCGGCAGCAGTATATACTCTGATCAGTCGTTATAATGATGGCACCAATCGGGGATTTGCTTTAAGAATTGCTAAAAATGGAAGTAAAGGCATTATCCAATATATCCATGCTTCCCGGGGTTCTGGGGAAGGCGGGTTATTGTTTAATATTGTTGAATCGACTACTTCGGTAAACGACAGCCGTTATTATCATACCTGTGCTACTTTTGATGATGTTAATGGTTCGGTTTTATATGTTAATGGAGTCAAGGAAAATTTTGATGCTAGAAATAAAACTGCCATTTCTACTTACTCCCAAGTTTTCATGTACGGAGCTCAGCATTTCACTACTCCTCGACAATATAACGGGACATTGGATGAGGTCATGATTTTCAACCGCAGCCTGCATCCGGTTCAAATTCAATCCTTATTCCTGAATAAAACTAATATCATTGTCTCTCAAGAACTTAAAGCCCTGGAAACCTGGCAGGCTTGCGTAATTCCTAATGACCAAAATGAGGATGGAGCCGAAGTTTGTTCCAATAATGTAACCGTCCGCTCGGCCAATGCCGCTCCGGGAGCTCCAGTATTAGTTTCTCCCGCTAACAATACTTTTACCACTAACCGAACAACTCCTTTTACCTGGAACAATTCAGTGGATGCTGACGCGGATATTTTATCTTATAGAATAGAAGTAGATGACAGCTCAGCTTTCAACAATCCAGAAATTAATGTAAGCAGCATTCTGCAGACTAATAGCGATAACACTACTTTCTATCCTTCCACTGAATTAAGTGTAGACAAAGTATATTATTGGAGGGTATTCGCCAATGATAGCAGCGGTGAAGGATCTCCTTCCAGCATTAATAATTTTACCGTGCAGTCATTCTTAGCCATAAGTGTCTATAATAACGTCTCTTTCGGATCATTAAGCCAGAATCAGAATGCTACCACTCCGAATAACGCCACTGCTTTTCGGGCCGAGAACCTGGGTAACATTTTCTTTAATGTAACTCTAACAGCTACGCAATATTTCTTTTCTGTTCCTTTTCCTTCGATATATTATAGTTATAAAATTAGGGCCAATGAATCCAGCGCCTTTGATACCGTCAATTCAAATATGGACTGGACTCAAATGAATGAAACCAGCAATACGTTTAATGTAATTAATGTAGACTGGCATGATGTCAAAAATGATTTCTTAACGGATATCAATGTATCGGTTCCGGAGAACGAAAGTTCCGGGCTAAAAAGTTCAACCGTGACCTTTACTATTACGGGGGAGGGCAGCTGATGGCCATTTTCAAAAAATCAAGTAAATCCAGTAGATATGGCAAATCTGGAAAATATGGCAAATCTGGTTATAAAATTATAGTGTTAATAGTTTTATTCCTGCTGGCCTTGCAGCTGGTTTATGCTATTGGTATCCGTCCAGCTAAAACCAACATTCTATCTGATGATTTGAATAAAAAAAATGGCGGTTCTATTTGGGTGGTAAATAACGACCTGCGGGAATTTGAGGTAGATATTTATGTGGAGGGGGAGATGGCTGAATATGTGGCCTTAAAACACAAAAAATTAAAATTCCGGGAAGATGATGATGCTTTAGAGATAGAATTCACCGTTAATTTACCGGAAGAAGTTCCTCCCGGGATATCTACGGCCAATATTGTTATAGAAGAATCCTTAGCTGGCCCCTCTGGTACTATTTCTTCCCGGATAGTCCTGAAGCATAAGATAAACATCCAAGGGCCTTACCCAGACCAATATGTTGAAGCCAGCTTAAATTTTCATGATCAAGGTGATAAAATCCGGTTCGTATCCGAAGTAAAGAATTTGGGGCAGTTAGATTTAAAAGATGTTCAAGCTAAATTTTATGTAAATGATAAGAAAAAAGAACAGCAGGTTCTGGAAACAAAATCCACCCCCCTGGCTAAGCAGGAGGGAAAATTGCTGGAGGCAGCCATAGACCGGGATTTATTTGAGCGGGGAGAATTTGAAGTTTCCTCCATCATAACTTATGATGATCAAAAATTGGAGTTGGTGAAAAATTTGATCGTTGGCAATCCTGAAATTGAAGTCACGTATTTTGATCCTTATTTTGTGGCTAACAAAGTCAACCAGTATTCATTGGACTTACTAAATAAATGGAACAAGGAGATAGAGAATGTTTTTGTAGATGTTGAAGTCCAGAAAGACGGCCAAAAAATTGACGAATTTAGAACTAAATCTATTAACATTGAAGGATTAGTAATGAAACGGATTAATGATTTCTTTGATGCCCGAAGCAAGCAGACGGGTAAATATACCTTTAATATGGTCGTAAATTTTTGGAATAATTATCGGATGGAAGCTAAGACTTTCCAGGGGGAACTTCTAACTGCGGAAGAATTTGAGCAGATTGAATTGGCCCCTCCGTTGATCGGGCAGGCTGCCGGTGCAGGATTATGGGGCCAAAGTTTAATCTGGATGATTGTGGGGGTAACTGCAGGAATATTGGGGGTATTGTTATTGCTGCGGATTAGGAAGCGGAGAATTGTAAGGGATAGGGTTGAAGGAGATAATTTTGGCCGAAACGATTCTGGCGGAAATAATTCTGGCGGTCGAGGTTTGTAGATTATATTTAGGGCCGACCAAATCAATCTTATTAACAAATCTTAATACTTATTTTAACACTTATCTAATTAATTGATATCGTCAATAACTCTTAATCATCCAAAAAACTTCTTAAAAAAACTCTGGCTGGGTTTATCTTCTTTCAACTGCTTAATCAAATCAATATTCTTCTTGCTTAATTTCTGCGGCACTTCAATTTTCACTTTAACTAGTTGATCTCCTTTATGTGAATCCTGTACTGAAGGCAGTCCTAAATTTTTCATGCGGAAAACTGTTTCCGAGTTAGTTCCCGCAGGAATTTTTAACTTGGCAGTAGAATTAATAGTTGGAATTTCAATGTCATCGCCTAGAACCGCTTGGGTGTAGGATATGGGCACAGTTAAATGGATATTTTTTCCTTCGCGCTGGAAAACTTCATGCGGGGAAATTCTTATTTCCACAAACAGATCACCGCTGGGTCCATTATTTTCTCCCACTTCACCTTCACCTTTAATTCTAAGGCGCATGCCTTGTTCTACTCCGGCGGGAACAGATATTGTTAATTCTTTTTTCCTCCTTACTAATCCTTCCCCTCCGCAAGTGGCGCAGGAATCTTTAGGGAGTTCTCCTTGGCCCTGGCAGTAAGGGCAGGGGCCGCTTTGTTGGATTAGCCCGAATGGAGTTCGTTGGGTGCGTTTAATATATCCTGAACCACTGCAATGGTGGCAGTTGTCGAAATTCAATGCACCCCGTCCCTGACATTTTTCACACTGTTCTAATTTGTTTAACTTAAGAGTTTTTTCCGTACCTGAAGCGGCTTCTTCTAATTTAACTTCGGTAGGATAAAGTAAATCTGCTCCTCTGCGTTTTTGCGTTCTTCGTCCTCCTCCTCCGCCAAAGAGATGATCAAACACATCTTCAAAATTGCCAAAAGATCCGGAACGGAAATGAGACATCACATCCGAAAAATCAAATCCTTGGAATCCGTTTTGATCGCCTGAATGTCCGCTTCCTGAAGACCCGAACTGATCGTATTGCTGCCGCTTCTTATCATCACCTAAAACTGACGCAGCTTCATTAATTTCCTTAAATTTTTCTTCATACTCTTTTTTCTTTTCTTCTGGAGCCCGGTCGGGATGATACTGCATCGCCAGTTTTTTGTAGGCTTTCTTGATTTCCTCTTTATTAGATCCTTTCTCCACTCCCAATATTTGATAATAGTCTTTGGCCATTTTAATAATTTATTTGTGGTTTAGTTGGCGACCAAATTAATATGTACTAATTCCGTTTACTATATGGTGAATGACCCAACTTATTATGCATTATTTATGTAATTTACTAGTTGATACTTATTTTTAACTCTTTATTTTCTCTTAACTTTTTATTCTTAACTATTATTTAGTCCTTTATTTCCGACCTTATTTTTCGGACTCTATTTTTAAATTTAAATCTTCCGGAAGAAAATTTAAATTGGAAAATATTTTATCTTCATCCGCCTCAATTAACTCCTCATAATTATCCCAGGATTGACGGGGCGTATACCTTAGTTTAAGATCATCCAATCTTTGCTTTAAGGTAACAACCTGGTTCTGCACAACTCTCCAATCAGCATAATGAACTATTCTTTCTTCCCAAGTTTTATCCTTAGTCTTAGGATCAGCCGTCCGTTTTACTGCTAGAGCAAATTCCGGGAAAATATCTTTAAAAATAGCATACGCCACTTCTCCTTCATACATTCCGGAAAATTGGGTTCGTAATTCTTTCCACATCGCGATCTCTTCCGCCGAATAATCTTCCGGATGGTGTACAAAGGGCTTAAGGTCCTTGATTGTCGCCACCTTAAACAGGTCATGGAATAAGGCTAATCTTTCCACCAGCTCAACATTAATTTTATGATTTATGCTAACATTTGAATTTTCAGCTAACTTGTTAGCCAAAAAAACAGCCACTTCTTTTACTCTTAAACAATGGTTTTTAATATGATAAGGCACTTTATATTGAAAAAAATAATCCAGGCATTGGTTAGGGGTAGGAAGTTCCATTTTAGGCAGATTTTTTTTAGGTTGTCACTTTTTTTTAATATAGTCACCATTATTATTATTATTATTATTATTATCATTATTTACAAATAAATAAAATAAATTTAAAAAAGATAAAATTAAATATTTATTTCCTATTAATAAACCTTACTTATCTTTTTCAGTAAATTCTGCGTCCACTACGTTATCGTTAGAGGAATCTTTATTTCCTTTTTCTTTCTTCTTTCCGGAGTCCGATTCACCTTGATTCTGCTTGGCCGCCGCTTCTTGGTACAT
This sequence comes from Candidatus Nanoarchaeia archaeon, assembly GCA_035289845.1. GTDB lineage: Archaea > Nanobdellota > Nanobdellia > Woesearchaeales > GW2011-AR9 > DATDWB01. The sequence goes on from DATDWB010000051.1 coordinate 15,957, forward strand.
CTTAGTCCCAATCTCTTGAACAATGCGCTGCAGTTCTTCGATCTTGCGGTTAATGTCTTCCACGTTGCCGGACGTTCTAGCTTCTTCCAATTTCTGGACTGACGATTCAATTTTTTTCTTGGTTGATTCATCAATTTTTTCTTTAAATTCTTCCAGCGCCCGCTTGGACTGATAAATCACCGCGTCAGCATCGTTCTCAGCATCTACTTTGGCTTTCCGTTTGGCATCTTCGGCTTCGTTAGCTTCTGCATCCCGGCGCATTTTTTCCACTTCATCCTTGCTTAGGCTGCCTGAACTGGTAATCTGAATTTTATGCTGTTTGCCGGTTCCTAAATCTTTAGCACTAACTTGCACAATTCCGTTGGCATCGATATCAAAGGCCACTTCAATTTGAGGAATTCCCCGCGGGGCGGGGGGGATGCCTACTAAATCAAATTGGCCTAAGGTCTTATTGTCCGTAAACATGGCTCGTTCTCCCTGGGCAACTCGGATAGTTACCGCCGGCTGATTGTCAGCTGCCGTGGAAAATATCTGTGATTTCTTGGTAGGGATGGTGGTGTTTCTATCTATCAATTTAGTGAAAACACCTCCCAAAGTTTCGATTCCCAGGCTAAGTGGAGTTACATCCAATAACAACACATCCTTAATGTCGCCGGCAATTACTCCCGCTTGGATAGCTGCTCCTAAAGAAACTGCCTCGTCAGGGTTAACTGATTTATCTCCTTCCTTGCCCACTAATTTTTTAACTAATTCTTGTACGCTAGGAATCCGGGTGGATCCGCCTACAAAGATTATTTTATGTACTTTATCGGCGGTAAGGTTCGCGTCTTTTAGCGCGCTTCTAACTGGCCCTTCCAACCGTTTTAATATTACAGCAATTAATTCCTCAAACTTGGCTCGAGATAATTCTTCCTGGATATGTTTTGGTCCGTTTCGGTCTGCAGTAATAAAAGGCAGGCTGATATCTACTTTAGTTTTAGTAGATAATTCAATCTTAGCCTTCTCGGCCGCTTCCTTTAATCTTTGGGTAGCGGTAGGATCATCATTTAGATTTATTCCGGTAGATTTTTTGAATTTGTCGGTTAGATATTTTATGATTTCATCATCAATATCATCTCCGCCTAAGAAATTGTCTCCGCTGGTAGATTTAACTTCAAATACTCCGTCGCCTAATTCCAAGATGGAAACGTCAAAAGTACCTCCTCCAAAGTCAAATATTAAAATGGTGTGGTCTTTGTCCTGCTTATCTAATCCATAGGATAAAGCGGCCGCAGTAGGTTCGTTGATTATTCTTAAGACATTCAATCCGGCAATCTGTCCGGCATTTTTAGTAGCCTGCCTCTGAGAATCGTTAAAATAAGCTGGAACAGTTATTACTGCATTTTTAACTGGCTGGCCGAGGTAAGCTTCAGCATCCCGTTTCAATTTTTGCAGAATCATGGCGGAGATTTCTTCCGGCGAATATTCTTGGCCTTCAATCTCTACTTTTTCTTCTGTCCCCATTTTTCTTTTGATGGATCGGATAGTGTTTTTAGGGTTGACAATAGCTTGATTTCTAGCTATTTGTCCAACGATAATTTCTCCATCTTTAATGTGCACTACACTGGGGGTAGTTCTAGCTCCTTCTGAGTTGGGGATTATGGTGGGTTTACCTCCCTCTAAAATAGATACCGCTGAGAAAGTTGTACCTAGGTCAATTCCGATAGTTGCTCCTGAAATATTTTTAGTGGTCATTTTATTGTTCCTCCGTTGATTGGTTTGTTAAATTTTCTAAACTACGTTTTTTTATGATTTTTTAAGTTGTATTTTTTTTATTTCTTCCCCGCGCTAATTTTTACTTTAGCCGGCCGGATGACATTCCCCTTAAGGGTATATCCCTTTTGGAAAATTTCAATAACGGTATCTTTTTCTTCTTTTGATTCGGTTTTCATCAACGCTTCATGCATATAGGGGTCAAACTTTTTTTGCAGAGCTTCTATAACTTCAACTCCATTATCCATCAATATTTTGTTAATCTGATTTCGGATCAATTCTAATCCTTGGACAATAGTATCTTTGTTTGGATTATCTTTTGCGCTATTTAATCCCAATTCTAAATTATCTACTACTGGTAGGATCTGCAAGATTATATTTCTGGCAGCCATTTTATTGATCTCCTCCACCCGCTTCTCAGTTTGCTTGCGGTAATTCTCCAAGTTGGCTTGGGTCCGCTGTAACAATTCTTTAAGTTCAAGATATTCTTGACGGGGGACAGTATCAATTTCAGCCGAAGTTTTGGGAAGCTCCTTTTCTGAATTTTCAGTTTCTTTTTCTTCTGGTTTTCCTTCCATTTTCAAATTATGACTCCTCCTTAGCACAGTTTTAGTTTACTTTAAGTTAACTTACACTACTTAAAATAGAGCCGATATATAAATCTTTTGGGCAAAATTTATAAATTTAACAAAATTAGGGGTATTATGGTTGCTAGAATAACTCTTGTAAAAGTACGCCGGATACCGGATCAGAATGTTAATCAGGATCTGCAATGGCTGGGGACTTCTTTAGGATTATTCAACCTTCGGGATCGTTCCAGCAGCTGTTTTAGAGTTTTTATAACCTTGGTCAAGAAATCTCGAGGGAATGAGTCTCTTTCTTCAGATGAAATAGCGGACAAGCTGCACCTTAGCCGAGGAACGGTGGTTCATCATTTAGTTAAATTAATGGAATCGGGAATTGTGGTTAAGGAACAGCAGGGTTATATTTTACGGGAATCTAATTTGCAGAAATTAATTCACGACCTTCAGCGGGATATGGATTCCTTGTTCACCGAATTGAAAGAAGTAGCGGACGATATTGATGGTAAGTTGGGGTAAGAATAATCACTTAATAGTAGTTATTTAGCAAACATTTAAATATATGCTTCTATTTTTTAGATTAAAATGAAGGTTAAACCAACACTTATCGCTTTGCTTTCAGCAGCAACAATGACTTTAAGCAGCGGTTGCAATAACAGGGGTCCATTATCGGATATAATCTCCGCAGTAAAAGTATCAAAAAAATCTACTGCGGATAAGTTCAGAGCTAGTCAGCCGCGGGGTGATCATATTTTCTACTTAAATCCTTTTTTTCTGAATGATTATCCTGAATTTCAAGAATCAAGTGGTTTGCCGGAAAAAGACATACCTCCCGACGTTTTTATTGCCAATTCAACTTATATAATCAGGTCATCTCTAGAATCAGAATATTCCCGGTTACAGTCGGTTCCAGTAAGTGAACTATCTGTTATTAAATTATACCATTATCATCCCCTATATTACAGCAGCAGATTGATTATGTCTTTTGAGCAATGTATTCATCATCTGGCTGTAAATGGTGGAAAAGATTATACCCGATTTATCTCCACCGAGGAAGACAAATTCCATGAATTAATAAAAAAACTAATCGATTATGAAATTGCCTTTGAAAATGAACGCCATAAACTTAAGTGAGCTAAACATCCTTTAAATCTCTTTCAATCGATTTAACCTTCTCAATTTTTTTATCAACCAGATCAATCTTGTTTTTTGCACTTTCAACTTTTTTTATTAGAATTGCTTCTTTTCTCATGGCTAAAGAAATTATTTCTCTTAACCTTATGACTTGATCCTGCACCCCTTCCAGTTTAACTGATTTCTCAGCCATCTCCCGCTCCAATCGGATTTTGGAAGATCGTAATGTTTTCAATTCTTTTTGCAGATCCCTTAAGGCATCCCGCATTATATTTCGTTCATTCCGTAACTTTTTCATCCATTCAACACCTATTTCTAACTGAAAGACGTAATTTGGATATATAAATTTAACTATTTTCAACACTGTAACTTTATCGGCAGGTATTGCGTAATGGCCGATTGGCTTAGTCTCACCGAGTTGATTGAGTCGACCTGAGCCGAATATATAAGGCGAGGGTGAGAAGCCGGCTAGGCTCCGCAATACCGCTTGCTGATAAGTTTACTGTGTCCTATTTTCCTTAATTAACTGCATCAACTTCTGCTCAGCTTGGCGGAAAGTCTTCTCTTGGATAAACCCCCGCTCATAACTTTCCTTAAGGGCAGACAATTTGCGTCTTAAATTGGTGGGGTCTGTTTTAACTATAACTCGATTTACCGTTTTTCGCACCGTATTATTTTGAATGATAGTTTTGGGCTTTCTAATCTTTTTATGCAGTAATAATAATATTACAAACACAGCTCCCAAAGCGATAACTATCCCTCCAATGACTGCGAAATTTAGGATATTCAATGATTTTTGAATTGAGGCCGGTTCTTTTTTCTCTGCAATTGTAAATATCTCGGTCGCACTGGCAAACGATTCTTCATGCACTACTTTAACTGAGAATACATACTCTCCCGGTTTTAAATCTCCAGTCAAGGGAACAGTTTTAAGGAAGGAGGCTTGATCACGCAGGATCAATGTTTCCTTATCTTCATAAATAATTTTGTTCTCCAAGTCGGTGATGGCATAAAGTAAAGTTACGCTGGCTTCCACCGCTCGCCGTAAATTGAATATGCTTATAGTTCCTTTCAATTCCTCACCGGGGAGAAGGGTTTTTTTAGCTAAATCCAAGCTGGCGTCAACTAATACTTCATCCGATTCTACTTCCAGCACTATCACTACTTCTTTTTCCAGACGAGTGCTGCTGTAAGTGGCTTCAATTAAAGCTAGTCCGGAATAAATATTGGGCTGGGCATTTAGATTGGGGTTGAATAAGAATTGAATGTTCTGCTTCTGTCCGGGGCCGACAATAAAACTGGCCGGGGAGAGATATACCACTTCTTCCAAGGGGTTTTCAATTTCAATGAATAACTCCACTTCGCCATAATTTATTAGGGTGATTGTTCTTTCTAAACTACGGGATTGTTTGAGAGCAACTTTCAATACTTCTTCGCTAATTTCAAAAGAAACGTTTTTTAGCGCAGGTTTAGCTCCTGCACCTCCTCCGCCGCCACCTCCTCCCCCGCCGCCGGTTGCGCCAGTGGGGCTAGGCTCAGCTGCCGCAGAAATAATCAAGGAAAAACTGGCAGTAGAATTAAACCTGGTGCAGGTAGAATCATCTTCCACTGTAATGGTTATGGAGCTAGTTCCCACCTCCCCCGCTGCCGGAGTAAAACTGATTGTTCCCGTACTGGAATTGATATTAAATAAAGCACTGTCATCATAGTAGGTAAGAGTACCATCGTCGGACGCGCTGACACTTAAACTGAAGACTACACCTACCGTAGCGGTTTGAGAACTTAGGGGTGTTATTGAAGGCGGGTTATTGATGCACAGAGAAGTAGTTCCTTGAGCGGTAGTTGCCCCTCCAGTAGGCAGAGTATTAGAACTATAATTAAATACAATTAGGTTAGCTAAGTTAATTAAAATTAATATTAATGCAACTACCAAAATCACCTGCTTTCTACTCTTCATTAATTTAGAATAAAGCCTATTTTGTTTAAATATCTATCTTTTTTTTAGGCTCTGTTCTAAATCTAATTTTGTGGTCACAACCATTCGCTTTTAGGCCGTGTATAATTGCCTGCCATTAGCCCCGTAGGGGCCAACCCCCATGGCAAAGAACTGTACAATTGGACGTCCCGCTCATCTTAAGGCAGTGGCCACAACATTTAGGATAGAGCTACATTGTAACGTTAAAGGTAGTTTTTAGAAGTTAGAAAATTTTATAAGGTTCTTGTTTATCAAGGATTATGGCAAATGAGCGTATCCCAAAACTTAGCGAACTTCCAGGAATCATAACAGGAAGTCCTATGGGACTATTTGTAGCTTTTATAACTTTAGCTTTAATATTCATTACTCGTGGTCTTTGGAGTTGTTTATTTAAGATATTTATTAGATTGCCTTTTAACTTACAAACACCTGATAAAATTCTTGCTGGGGATATCTGTAATCCTGATAAGATGTTTAAAGTTCAATTAGGCGAGGGAATGCTTAATTTTCTCCAGCATGAGTGGTTTGTTTGGTTTTTGATAATTGGAGGGGTTGCAATTTTCCTATACTTCAAGTTCATAAGAAACAAATAGGCAACTTTTTAAGTTTCAATAAAGTTATATTAGAAGATGGAAAGAAAAATAAAAATTCCTTTTAATATTAAATTTAGACTATATTTTGGTCTCCTGATTACTCTTGCTTTATTCATCTCAGTTTATGTCTCCCTATATTATATTGGAGATTACTTTTTAGAATGGGGTTTATTATTTGTAATTATTGGATTTATTCCGCTAATATTTGCTTTATTTGTTAAGCATGAAGATAGAGGTTATAAAATAAAAGAAAGTAATTTCTCTAGATTATTTAAACTGGTTAAAGAAGTATCTAAAGATTTAGGAGTAAAGACGCCAGATGAGATACATATATTACCTACCGATGAAATATATGTTACAGGACTTTTTAAAAGAAAACTGGGCATAGGAGTTGTAGCTTTAAGAGAACTTTCGCCAGAGGAATTTAAATCAATATTAGCTCATGAATTTGGACATCTCTATGGAAATGACACTATTGTGGGGGCGTTGTTATCAAAAATACAAATCTCTTTAGACAAATCCTCTAAATTTGGAAAGGATTGGTGGGAATATGTTCCATTTGCAGAATTTGCAATAATAGGTTTAGCTATAACTGGGTTTGCTAAAGGATATACTTTCTTATTTAACGTTATACTTTCTATTTATTCTAGACAGGTGGAATATAGAGCCGATTATGTTGCTTCATCATTAAGCGGAAAAGAAACATTTGGTGTGGCTTTACTCAACTATTCAGCTTACGTAACTTATTTTAATGAAGTGTGTTATAATGCAATTATTAATCAACTCTATGAAGGGCAAGAGTTTGTTAATATTTATGAATCTGTCTATGATGCTTACAAAAAAGAAGATATAAAAAGAATCAGAAAATTAGTTTTTGAAAATGATAAAGGAGGCATTTTTTCTTCTCATCCAATATTAAATAAAAGACTTTCTAGTAT